>NZ_JBFBAZ010000011.1:0-118496 GCF_040682475.1 Hamadaea sp. NPDC051192 | reverse complement strand
GGCGCGGGCTGCGCCGGGCGCGGGCTGCGCGGGCCGCGTCGGGGGATACGACAAGATCAGGGTCATTTCCATGTCGCTATGGCAACGTGGAAATGACCCTGATCTTCGTGGAGCACGCTGTTTACGGCTGGAAAGCCGGTTACTTCGCCGGGGCGGCGGGCCGCTCGTCGTCGTCGAAGCTGTGGGAGTCCCGGTCCGCCTCGACGATCTCGTAGAGCGCCGTCTGGACTCGCTCCACGTGCGGGATGTCGGAGAGGACCGACTGACCGCGCTCGCCGGCCGACTCGATGGTGAGGGTGCCACAGCCGAGCAGCCGCTCGATGAAGGTCTGCCCCATGGAGTGGTCGTTGATCCGGTTGACCGGGATGTCGCGCCGGTTGCGCGAGAAGACGCCGGTCTGGAGCAGCACGCGCTCGTTGGTGAAGACGTAGTGCGTCGTCTTCCAGACGAGGTACGGCCACAGGGCCAGCCAGACGATGGCGACCAGCGCCAGCGCGCCGACCACGATGAGCCCGACCTGGTTGATGAAGACCCCGGCCAGGATGGTCGCGGCGATGGCGACGACGGTCACGAGGACCGGCCGGATCAGTGCCTTCCAGTGCGGGTGCAAATGCATGACGACGCGCTCGTCTCCGCTGAGCACGTCCTCGGGGAATGCCACGACTAACCTCCTGATGGTGCTGCTCTCGCAGTCGACGCGCTGAGGTTAGTCCCCGCCGTCCAGTCGCGCTATCGGTCGGTTCGCGGCATTGCCTGGGCATCCGTCCGAAGATGGACGATGTCGCCGGCCGCGATCGCCCGCCCGTCGACGACCAATCGGCCTTCGTTGTCCACAGTGGTGGCCCGGCCCCGGAACTCCGCGCCGCCGGGCAGGATCGCGCGTACGTCGAGGCCGATGGTCGCGCAGACGCCCAGGTAGGCGGAACGCAGCCCGGATTCCTCGGGGTCGCCGCCGACCGCCCGCCAGTCGGCGTACGCCGAAGCCAGCCGGTCGAGCAGTGCGGTCAGCAGCGCGTTGTTATCCACGTCGGACGCACCGGCGAGCGCCAGCGACGTGGGCGGCAGACCGGACGGCGGCGGGGGCGGCAACTGCTCCTTGGTCAGCCGGGTGTTGAGCCCGATGCCGAGTGCGACGGCTCCCGTGCCGGTGGCCTCGGCCAGGATGCCGGCGCACTTCTTCCCCTGGACGAGGAGGTCGTTGGGCCATTTGAGGGCGGCGTCCACCCCGGCGACGTCGCGTACGCCGTGGGCCAAGGTCACGCCCGCGAGCAGCGGCAGCCAGCCGAGCCGAGCCGGTGGAACGTCCGGGCGCAGGAGAACACTGAACCAGAGCCCGCCGCCGGGCGGCGACTGCCACGTACGCCCCAGCCGGCCACGGCCGGCGGTCTGCGTACCGGCCGACACGACAAGTCCTTCCGGTTCGCCGGCCAGAGCCGCCGTCAGGACGTCGGCGTTGGTCGACCCGGTTTCCTGCACCTCGCGTACGCGGAAGTTCACCTGATCAGGGTCTCAGACGAATGGTTGATCAGGTTATCCACAGGCGCCTCGGAGGTGTCTTGCGGTGATGTCCCACGTTTCCGTAGCGTCGTCGGCGCACCGGAGTCCTGGGGAGGCGCTACCGGTGCACACGGGGAGGTTTCGCGAGTGGGCAATCCACTGGTGGCCCAGACTCAGTCGTCCACGACGTGGTACACGGGTCTGGGCCTGGTCGAGGATGTCGCCCAGGTCTCCGAGGGCATCAAGAACGACAGTTGGGTCGACGGCACGCTCGGCACGGTCGGCGGCGCGCTCGATCTGGTCGGGCTGGCCCTGGATCCGCTCGGGTCCCTCGTGGCCTGGGGCGTCTCGTGGCTGATGGAGCACGTCAAGCCGCTCAAGGAGGCGCTCGACTGGCTGGCCGGCAATCCGGACGAGATCGCGGCGCACGCGCAGACCTGGGAGAACGTGTCCAAGTACACGTTGGACGCCCAGAAGTACTACGCGGACGCGATCAAGGTGGAGACCGCGTCGTGGATCGGCCCGTCGGGGGACGCGTACCGCCAGCACGCGGGCACGCAGCTGACCGTCCTGGAGGGCATCAGCAAGGCGACCCACGGCATTCACTACGCGGTGATGGGCGCGGGCCTGATCGTCGGCCTGGTCCGGGGCATCGTCCGGGACCTGATCGCCCAGTTCGTCGGGACGCTGGCCGCCCGGCTGCCGCAGTGGCTGGCTGAGGCGGGCCTGACGCTGGGCCTGGCCACACCGGTCGTCATCGGCCAGGTGGTGTCGCTGGTGACGACCTGGGTCAACAAGATCCAGAAGTTCGTCCGGGCGCTGCTGTCGAGCCTCAAGAAGCTCATCCCGATGGTCAAGAAGCTCGGCGACCTGCTCGAGCAGCTGAAGGGCATTCTGCGCAAGCTCACCGGGAAGGCCGACGATCTGCCCGGCGGCAATCGGCCCGCGCGACTGGCCAACGAGGACTTCGACCCCGCCACCTGGGAGCCGACCGTCCAGCACCGGCCCGGCGCGACGGCGATCGGCAACGATCCCAACACGTTGAAGGCGTACTCCTATATCAAGACCGAGGACGGCGTGCATCAGGTCGTGATCCACGGCCGCCCGTCGGGCTTCCCGCACGACATGTCCCCGGCCGAGGTCGCCGCGATCATCAAGGCCAATCCGGACTACGTCCCCGGCACCCCCGTACGCCTCGTGACCTGCTACGGGGGCAACATGAACATGGCGGTGGCACGCGAGTTGAAGGCCACCGTGCACGGCTACAATCAGACGCTCATCGTCAACCCCGACGGCAGTTTCGTCTCGGGCGGTCAATGGCAGACCTTCGACTGGGAGCAGGACGGGTGGATGCTCGACTGAAGTTCTTCGGCTTCTTCGCAGACCTGGGTTACGTCGCCGGAACCGGCGTCGCGGCCGCGGATCTGCTCGCCGAGTCGCGAGTGTCCCCTGACAAGTCGCGTGTGGTGGCGTACCTCCAGGGCGGCGAGCCGCTCACGATCGTGCCGGGGTTCCAGCGCGATCCGGGCGGTGACCTGGAACTGCCCGGCGGGGCCAGCGTCTACACCGACGGCGTGTGGGCCTGGCCGCACCTTACGGCGTACCTGGTCGAGCGCTACGACCTGGCGGTGCCCGACGAGTTCGTGGCGCACATGCGCGCCCGTGATTTCGAGCCCGCCTCGCCCGACCGGGAGCAGCTGAGCCGGCTGTTCCACGAACACGAGGGGATGCTGTCGCCCCGGCCGGAGCCGCCGCTGCCGGACGGAGCCGTCCGCGTATCCGTCCTGCTGGTCAAGGAGGTCCAGGGCGCGGGCGAGGAGATGGTCGCGACCGTCGCCGCCGACGTGCTCGCCGGAGCACTGCCCGTGGGCGCCCGCGTCACCGTGCCCGGCTCGCCGGAGCCGCTGGCCGTCGACGGCATCCGGGTCAAGGACGGGCCGGCCGAGGCGCTCGCCGCCGGGCAGAAGGGCCTGGTGCAGCTGCGGGGCGCCGCCGCGATCGCCCTCCACGGCGGAGTCGTCCTCACCGGCTGACCGCTTTCCCGGGTGTGAGCGCGTCGATGGCCCGCATCACAGCGACCAGCGGCCGAACGATCGTTAGGATCTCGGCATGACCGAGGCTCCGGATCCGCACACCACCGCCGGCAAGCTGGCCGAGCTGACCGCGCGTATCGACGAGGCGGTGCACGCCGGGTCGGCCCGCGCGGTGGAGAAACAGCATTCGCGCGGCAAGAAGACGGCGCGGGAGCGGATCGCCATGCTCCTCGACGAGGGTTCCTTCGTCGAGCTGGACGAACTGGCCCGGCATCGGTCGACGAGCTTCGGGCTGGAGAAGACCCGGCCCTACGGCGACGGCGTGGTGACCGGTTACGGCACCGTGGACGGTCGCCAGGTCTGTGTGTTCGCCCAGGACTTCACGGTCTTCGGTGGCTCGCTCGGCGAGGTCTTCGGCGAGAAGATCGTCAAGGTCATGGATCTGGCGATGAAGATCGGCTGCCCGGTGGTCGGGATCAACGACTCCGGCGGCGCGCGGATCCAGGAAGGCGTCGTCTCGCTGGGGCTCTACGGCGAGATCTTCTTCCGCAACGTCCGGGCGTCCGGCGTGATCCCGCAGATCTCCCTGGTCATGGGCCCGTGCGCCGGCGGGGCGGTCTACTCCCCCGCCGTCACCGACTTCACCGTGATGGTCGACCAGACCTCCCACATGTTCATCACCGGCCCGGACGTCATCAAGACGGTGACCGGTGAGGACGTCGGCTTCGAGGAGCTGGGCGGCGCGCGTACGCACAACACCAAGTCGGGCAACGCGCACTATCTGGCGGCCGACGAGGACGACGCGATCGAGTACGTCAAGGCGCTGCTGGCGTACCTGCCGGCCAACAACATGGACGAGCCGCCGTCGGTGCCGGCCGAGCCGTCGCTGGAGGTGAGCCCGGACGACGAGGCGCTGGACGTCCTCATCCCCGACTCGGCCAACCAGCCCTACGACATGCACAAGGTCATCGAGACGATCCTCGACGACGGCGAGTTCCTCGAAGTCCAGCCGTTGTACGCGCAGAACATCGTGGTCGGCTTCGGCCGGGTCGAGGGCCGGCCGGTCGGCGTGGTCGCCAACCAGCCCATGCACTTCGCGGGCTGCCTCGACATCGCCGCGAGCGAGAAGGCCGCCCGGTTCGTGCGTACCTGCGACGCCTTCAACATCCCCGTGCTCACCTTCGTCGACGTCCCCGGCTTCCTGCCCGGCACCGGCCAGGAGTGGGAGGGGATCATCCGGCGCGGCGCCAAGCTGATCTACGCGTACGCGGAGGCGACGGTGCCGAAGATCACCGTGATCACGCGCAAGGCGTACGGCGGCGCGTACGACGTCATGGGGTCCAAGCACCTCGGCGCGGACTTGAACTTCGCCTGGCCGACCGCGCAGATCGCGGTGATGGGCGCCCAGGGCGCGGTCAACATCCTCTACCGGCAGGAGCTGGCGCAGGCCGCCGATCCGGTGACCGAACGCGCCAAGCTGATCGCGGAGTATGAAGACGCCCTGGCCAATCCGTACGTCGCCGCCGAGCGCGGTTACGTCGACGCCGTCATCCAGCCGTCCTCGACCCGGGCGCACATCACCCGGGGGCTGCGCACGTTGCGGACCAAGCGGGAGACGTTGCCGCCGAAGAAGCACGGCAACATCCCGCTCTGACGGCCACGATCGGGTAACAGTTCGCAGCGCGCCGGGCGATCGGTCAGAGCCGGTCGACCTGGGCGAGCGCGATTCGGCGTACCTCGGACTCGGTGAGCTGCGTGCCGGTCACGGTGGCGACGGTGGATCCCCGGCGGACCACCGCCGTCCACCACTCCTTGGCCGGTTCCGCGCCTTTGACGTGGTCGCTGCGCACCATCAGGGAATCGTCGCCGGCGAACCCCTCCGCCTCGATCGTGTGGCTCGCCAGGACTTCGCCGTCGTCGTATCGCGGGCAGGCCGCGATCACCTCGCGTACGTCGGTCATGGCCTGATCGGCCCAGCTGTCCGCGTACCCCTCCAGGATCAATCGCAGCTCGCGGCCGTGCCCCTGGCTGAAGGCCGCGGCGCGGGCCGAGGCCCGGTGGCGTTGCGCGGGATAGTCGGCGGCGGCGTAGACCGGGCACCCGCTCACCGCGAAAGACCAGCCCAATTCAGCTGGTACGCCGACCGGCCGCCAACCGGCGCCGGGAATGTCGCCTCGAGTGAGCAGATCCGCCGCGTGAGTGGAGCCGGCACTGACGGCCGGCGCGGCCGTCCCCGTCGTACGCGGTTGGCATCCCGCGGTCGCGGCGAGCACGAGAACGGCGATGACCAGGGTGCGTGATGCCACGGTAGGGGTAACGCGCCCAGCCGGGTACGGGCAACGCACGAACCCCGGCGATCACCTTTATCCCCAAGTTATCCACAAGTAGCGGATCGGGTAGCACGTCGTTGCCTTGGCAAAGTACTCTCAGCATCGATCGCTCGAACATTGGGGAGGGTCTGGCGATGCTTGACGCGGGCGGCGGCGGCGGTGGCGGCACCAGCTGGTACGACAAGGACACGCCCACCATGTGGGCGTATATCAGCGAAATCAACACCGAGCCGATGTGGAAGCAGGCCGGCGGCTGGCAGAAGGCCATCGACCTGGCATCCACCAATTTGTACCGATTGAAGGACTTCCGGGAGCAGCTCGTCACGGCGTGGCCGCCGGACAAGAGCACGGCTTCCAAGGCTTACGTCGACAAGCTCGACGAGCTCATCAAGAGCGTGCAGGACGTCTACGACGGCGCGGTCACCAACAAGACCAGCGCGACCAACCTGGCCTCCGCGATCGGCGAGGCGCAGTACAAGGTCAAGCCGTTGTACGACCAGTGGCTCGAGAACCTCGGCAAGCAGTCGACCTACGACCAGAATCTCTCGGCGAAGAAGACCGAGCTGGCCGACAAGTACGGCGCGAACAGCCGGTCCTACTCGACCTCGCTCGGCTCGTGGATGCGGTCGAACCCGGACCCGAGTGTGGCGGCCAAGCAGGACGCGCTCGACAACCAGGCCCGGACGGCGATGTCGAACCTGAGCACCGATCTGGTGGTCAGCAAGGGCAACATGGTCGAGCCGCAGCCCTACACGCCGCCGAAGCTCGCCGGCAAGCCCCGTGACGACAGCGGCGGCGACAGCGGCAGCACCGGCTCGACCGGGTCCACCGGATCGTCGAGTTCCTACAGTGGGAGCTCGAGTTCGGTCCCGCCGGTGGTTCCGATGCCGGCCTACATTCCGCCGTCACAGCCGTCGCTGACGGGTAGCACCTACGTGCCCAACCCGACGATGCCGACGCCGATGCCGACCGTGCCGACGCTGCCGGGGACACCGCCGACCGGCCCGATCGGCCTGACGCCCCCGGTTCCGCCAGTCGGTCCGCAGGGCGTCATCAAGCCGAACCTGCCGCCGGGTCCGACCGGGCCCACGGTTCGTCCCGGCCCGCTCGGTCCCAACAACATCCTCGGCGGCAAGAACCCGTTGGCCGGTCCGCCCGGTGGACGTCCGCTCGTCGGCCCGCAGGGCATCATCGGCCAGCAGGGCGGCCGCCCCACGACCGGCGGCATGCCCGGTCGCGGCGGCGTCAACCCGGCCGGCGGCGTGGTCGGCGGTCGCGGCGCGGGCGGAGTCGGCGGCCCTGGCGCGGCCGGTGGCCGCGGCGGAACCGGTGGCACGGGTGTCGCCGGCGGCCGAGGCGCGGGCATGGTCGGCGCCGGAGCTGGTGGCCGTGGCAAGCGGGGCGACGACGAGCACGGCAACGAGTGGGATCCGGACAATCCGTGGGAGGTCGCGGAGGGCGTCGCGCCCGTCGTCGACGCACCCGGTGACTTCGGCCCCATCGACCCCGGTCCCGCGATCGGCGGCCGGTGGTGAGGTTGCTTCGCCGGTCGGCGCTGGCGGCGCTGGCGGCTTCGGCCGTCCTCGCGTCCGCCACGCCGGCCGCGGCGCACGGCGATGCCATCCGCGCCAAGCAATGGCACCTCGGCTACTTGAAGATCGCTCAGGCTCACCAGATCGCGCAGGGTCAGGGAATCACGGTCGCCGTGATCGACACGGGAGTGGCCGATCACCCGGACCTGACCGGCAACGTTCTCACCGGCGTCGACGTGATCAAGGGCGGCACCGGCAACGGCCGCGCTGACGACGACGGGCACGGCACCGGCATGGCCGGGATCATCGCCGCGCACGGTCACGGCACCAACAACCGTGACGGCGCGCTGGGCATCGCCCCGAAGGCGAAGATCCTGCCGATCCGGATGAGCGTCGGCAAGGGCTCGACCGGAGTCGAGGGCGGCGACAAGCCGGTCGCCGAGGGCATCCGCTGGGCGATCCAGCACGGCGCGAAGATCATCAACATCTCGCAGTCCGTGGGCGATCTCGAAACCCTGCGGGCGGTCAACGAGGCGCAGGCGGCCGGGGTGCTGATCTTCGCCGCGGCCGGCAACACCGACGCGCACGACACCGGCGTCCAGGTGCCCGCCCGGTATCCCTGGGCGGTCGCCGTCGCCGGTCTGGACCAGCAGGGCAACCACCTTTCGACGTCGGTCACCGGCGACGAGGTCGAGCTGTCCGCACCGGCGAAGAACATCTACAGCGACAACCGGGGCGGCATCTGGCGCTTCGGTACCGGGACGAGCGACGCGACCGCCATCGTGTCGGGCGTGGCGGCCCTGGTCTGGTCGAAGTTCCCCCAGCTGACCGCAGCCGAGGTGCTGCACCGGCTGGAGGCCACGGCGACCGACAAGGGCACGCCGGGCCGCGACCCGGAATACGGCTTCGGCGCGATCGATCCGATCAAGGCGCTGACCGCCGACGTCGCCCCGGTGGCGAGTCCGACCAAATCGGCGACCCCGTTGCCGACGTACAGCCCTCGATCGCCCGAGGCCGAGGTTCCGACGTCGACCAGCAACACCGGCCTGATCGTGGGGCTGGCGGCCGGCGGTCTCGTCCTGTTGGCGATCATCGCGCTGGTGCTGTTCCTGGCCCTGCGCCCACGGCGGTCGACCGGCCCGCCGGCCGGTCCCCCGCCACCCACGTGGCCGAACGGCCCGCGACCATGACTGCTATTCGAGCGACGGAGGTGTGACCATGACGGATCCGAACGACAAGCTGCTGTACGACCCGAAGCTCTACCACAACCTGCCCCCGGAGGACCGCCCGTCGCAGTTCATCAGCGACTACAAGGACATCCAGATCAACGTCAAGGATCTGGACTCGTTCGCCAAGTCGCTGCAGGCTGAACTGGAGCAGAACTACCTGCCCCACCGCGACCAGGTGGCCACCGAGCTGGCGGCCGGCGACGTGTACACCAACCAGGGCTTCACCGAGTTCATCGACGCCCTGCAACGGCACGCCGAGATCCGCCAGGTGACCCTCAACCGGCTGTTCGACCACGGCACCGGGACGGGCACGCTGTCCGAGGCTGCGACGATCATCAGCTCGAACTACGGTTCGGCGGACGCCTACTCGGCGGCCACGGCGAAGAGCGTCGACAACGTGATGACGCAGGCGCCGACCACGACGCAGGAAACGCCGGTCGACACGAACACGCAGGTCCGGACGGACCCGCAGGTCTACGTTCCCGGCACGGACACCAACGTCACCGTCCCGAAGGACACGACGACGACCACGCAGGGCGGTTCGCAGGACGAGGGCACCGACGTCTCCGGCTGACCGCGTACGCCTTGAAGGGCGCGCTTCCCCTCGGGGAGCGCGCCCTTTCGCTGTGATCGGGATCGCAGTCTCCCGACCGGGCGCGGCCGGGCAGAATGGGGGGCATGACGAGCGCGTACGCCGAACCGCCGGTGATCACCGTGGTCCGCGGCAATCCCACGGCCGAACAGGTCGCGGCGCTCGTCGGTGCCCTGCTGAGCACCCCTGCCACCCCGGCGCCGGAGCCCGTGCAGCAGCGCAGCGCGTGGTGGGCCAGCGGCCTGCCCGGCCGTCCCCGGGGTTGGCGCGAGTCCGGCCTGCCCCGCTGAACGGCGGTCGGCCGGCGGTTAGCCTGAGCCCATGAACCTCGTCCTCGCTTCGGCCAGCCCGGCCCGCCTGACTCTGCTCACCGCCGCCGGAATGGACCCGTATGTCGTGGTCAGCGGCGTGGACGAGGAAGCGGTGGAGGCGACCAGCGCAGAGGCGCTGTGCGCGACGCTGGCCCGGCTGAAGGCCAACGCCGTCGCGGCCCGGATCCGGTCCGGCGAGCTCGGCGACGGGCTGCCCGCCGGGAACACGCTGATTCTCGGCTGCGACTCGCTGCTCGCCTTCGAAGGCGAGATCCTGGGCAAGCCGGACGGTCCCGAGGAGGCGCGTAAGCGCTGGCAGGCGATGCGCGGGCGGAACGGCGTACTGCACACCGGGCACTGTCTGATCGACCTGGAGGGTGACCGCGCGGTCGAACAGGTCGCCTCGACCGTGGTGCATTTCGCCGACATCAGCGACGCGGAGCTGGACGCGTACGTGGACAGCGGCGAGCCGCTCGGGGTGGCCGGAGCGTTCAAGATGGACGGTCTCGGCGGCCCCTTCGTGGAGCGGATCGACGGCGACCCCAGCACGATCATCGGACTGTCCCTGCCGGTGCTGCGGCATCTGCTGGCCCGGCTGGATCTGACGGTCATGTCCCTGTGGAGGCGTTCATGAGTAAGCGATCCCTGTCGGTCGACGCCGAACTGCACCAGTACCTCGTCGCCCACGGAACCCCGCCCGACGATCTGATCGCCGAGCTGATCGAGGAGACGCAGGCCGCGCTCGGCTCGCTCTCCGGTATGCAGATCGCGCCGGAACAGGCGTCGTTCTTCACTCTCCTGGCCCGGCTGCTCGACGTGCGTACCGGGGTCGAGGTCGGCACCTTCACCGGTCTGTCGAGCCTCGCCGTGGCGCGGGGTATGCCGCCGGGCTCCAGCTTGATCTGCTTCGACATCTCCGCCGAGTACACCGCGATCGCCCAGCGCTACTGGGAGCGGGCCGGCGTGGACGACCGGATCGAGCTGCGGCTCGGCCCGGCGCAGGAGGGCCTTAACCGGCTGCCGGCCGAACCGCACCTGGACTGGGCGTTCATCGACGCCGATAAGGAGGGCTACCCGGGCTACTGGGAGGCGCTCGTGCCCCGGATGCGGCCCGGCGGCCTGATCGTGGTCGACAACGTGCTGCGTGGCGGCACGGTCATCGACCCGCCCGCCGAGCAGAACTCGTCGACCGCTGCCATCGTCGCCTTCAACGACATGGTCGCCGCGGACAAGCGGGTCGAGCCGGTCATGCTCCCGGTCGGGGACGGTCTGACCCTCGCCCGCAAGCGCTGACGGCTTCCCTGCCCCGGCTTCCGTCTTCGCTGGATCAGGGTTCCAGGTCGAATCTTGCACCAAGATTCGGCCGAGAACCGTGATCCAGCGGTGAGGGTTAGGCGGGCTGTGGTTCGAGCATGGGCACGGCGGCGGGCTGGATCATCGCCCGGCCCAGCCGCCAGGCCAACGCTCCTGCGGCGATCAGCAAGAGCGGGACGATCAGGAACGCCAGGCGTACGCCGATCAGGTCGGCCGCCGCACCGAGCACGAGCGGGCCCGCGCCGAAGCTGATCCCCATCGAGTAGGAGGCCACCGCCGCCGCTCGGTCCGGCTCGTCGGGCGCGACCTTCAAGGCCAGTGCGATGGCGATCGGATAGTGCATCGCGTTACCCAGTCCGAGCAGCAGCAACCCGGCCACGGCGACGGCTGGCGTCATCGTCGTCCAGAACACGGCGAACCCGGCTGCACTGGTGATCAGCGCGGCGAGGTAGAGCCGTAGCGGCGCGATCCGCAGCGACAGCCGCGCGCCGACGAACCGGCCGAGGAACATCCCGGCGACGATCGCCGAGATCGCCTGGGCGGCCGCCCCCGCGCTCATCCCGTCCCGGTCGCGCAGCAGGTCGGCGGCCCACAACGACAGCCCGGCCTCGATCGATCCGGTGACCGCCATCATGATCCAGGCCAGCTGGTACGCCCGCCCGAGCGGCCGTCGCCGGCGCGGGCCCGGTCCGGCGACCACTTCGCCCGCCGGAAGGCGTACCCGGAAGGCGAAGGCGACCAGCGCGAGCACCCCGATCACCGCGACCAGGGAAAGCAGGCCGGGCCGCCACCCCGCACCCGCGCTGACGGTGAGTCCGATGACGAACGGTGCGATCAGCCCCGCGCCGGTGGCGGCCGCGTTGGCCTCGGTGATCGCGGCCGGAGCGGCCGCGCCGTGCCGTTCGTTGAGCGCGGCCACCACGCCCGTGATCAGCACGATGCCGAAGATCGTGATGATGCCCGCCAGGGGCAGGGTGTATTCGAGTCCGTGCAGCGCGGCGAAGGCCACCACACAGGCGACGACCCCGCCGAGCGAGGCCCAGATGGCGTGCCCGCGGCCGAAGCGGCGCAACAGATAGGGCGCGATCGCGCCGCCGATCATCGACCCGGCGGCCATGGCGGTGCTGTGCAGACCTGCGACCGCGCTCGAGACCTGATTCTCGTCGCGCAGCAGCGGCACGATCGGCCCGAATCCGTAGAGGAAATAGCCCCACGCCCCGAGTTGGGCGTAGATGAGCCAGGTGACACGGTCGCGGAGCAGGTGGGGCACGAATTCACGCTACGCAGCGACGATCCAAACCTCAGTGGGTCGAACGGCCAGGCCGGTTATGACCTTGCCCACCTCAGTGCGGCTCGTCCCGCTTCTCCACCTTCGGGAAGTACGCCGTGTCGTAGATGCTCGGCTGGCTCTCGTCCGCCGTGTCGCCCGGGAACGCGAAACGCGGCCGCTGCACCGTGACGGTGGGCTGGTTGAGCGCCTCCGCGTCGACCGGCGGCCGATGCTGGGCCGGCTGCGGCTGAGCGGGCTGCGGCTGGGCGTGCTGTGGCTGGGAGTGCTGTGGCTGCGCGGGCTGCTGCTGGACGGGTCGCTGCCAAGCCTGCGTTGTCTCGGCCTGCGGTGGTTGCTGGGCCTGCGGCGGTTGCGGGGATTGCTGCTGGGCATACAGCGGCTGGACGTGCTGCGGATGCGCGGGTTGTCCGGGGCGCTGCACCGGGAGCTGCTGCGTCTGGTCGGCCGCCCGCTGCATCGACGGGAGCGTCGGCTGAGCGGCCGGCTGCTGGTACGCCTGGGTCTGCGGATAGCCCGGCTGGGCCTGCGGATACGCCGGGGTCGGCTGAGCGCCCGGCTGGTACGCCTGAGTCTGTGCGTAGCTCTGCTGCGGCGTCTGCTCGTATCCCACCTGCGACGGCAGCTGGACCTGTTGCGCCGCCCACGGCGACGAAGGCGGGGTCGGGCCGCCCGCACCGGCCAGTGCCGGGGAGGAGCCGCCGCCCTGACCGCGCTTGAGCAGCAGCACGACGCCGGCGGCGAGGAAGAGGAGGAAGAGGAGCCCGCCGCCGATGCCCAGCACCGGCATCATCGAACCGCCGGTGTCCTTGGTGTCGGCGACCGGCTCGGCGGCGGCCGTCTCGGTCGGCGCCGCCTCCTCGGACGGGCTCTCGCTCGGGCTCGCCGACGGGCTGGCCGACGGCGACGGCGATGCGATCACCTGCGCGGCCGTCAGCGCGTTCGCGGCGTTCACTACGCCATACCCGTACTGGCTATCCTTGCCTTTCGTGCCCTTGTCGGTCGCGCCCTTCTGCATCGCCTGCAACACCTCGGCGAGCTTCATCTTCGGGTACTTCGCCCAGACGAGCGCCGCGACCCCGACGGTGGCCGCGCTGGCCAGCGCCGTCGACGCCGGCGTGACGTACTTGCCCGCCACCTTGTCGACGGTGATCATCCCGCTGCCCGGGGCGGCGAAGTCCACCTTGGCGCCGGCGACGTAGAGCGGATCGAACTTGCCGCTCTTGTCGACCCCGGTGACCGCCACGACGCCGGGCCAGGACGCGGGCGGCATGATCTGCTTGTCGTACGTCGTGTTCCCGGTCGCCGCGACCACCATCACCCCGGCCGCGACGGCCTTCGCCACCGCGTCCATCGTGGCCTGATCGCCCTGGTACGCCGGAAGGTGGATGATCTTCGCGCCCTTCTTCCGGGCGTACGCGATGGCCTTGGCCACGGTGTCGTCGGTCGGCCAGTGCGAACGGTCCACGGCGACCCGCAACGGCAGGATGCGCGCGCTCGGCGAGATCCCGAGGAGGCCGAGACCGGTGCCGTGGCCCCGGCCGGAGATGATCCCGGCGATGAGGGTGCCGTGGCCGTCGGTGTCGACCTGACCGTTGCCGCCCGCCGCCGTGGTGTAGTCCATCCCCGCCAGCACCCGGTCCTTCAAGTCCTCATGGACGAAGACGCCGGTGTCGATGACCGCGACGGTGACCCCGCGCCCCTGGGTGATCTTGTGTGCGGTGGCCACTTTGAGGGTGCTCAGCCACCACTGCGCCGACCGCGTCGCGTCGGCGGCGCCGGCCGGTGCCGCGGGCAGCACCAAGGCGGCCACGATCGCCGTGACCAGCACAGTTTTGGCATGCCACCGCATCATGACCCTCCCCGGAGCGGCCCTGTCGAGCCCGTCGTCGGTGGACGCAGAAGCGCCGCAGGGCAGATTACCCCGCGGCGCAAAACGTGGTATCGCTCGCGGCCTCACCAAATCGTCACCACCAGATCAGGGATGTGCCTGGAATCTTGGGCAAAGATCGCCGTCATATCCCTGATCTGGTGGTTGAGTCGCCTCGCCAGCGACGATTCGGACTAACGGACAGACTTCGCGAACTCTCGGGCAGCCCAGACCACGGCGAGCACGGTCAGCAGGCCGACGATGGTCAGGCCCTGCCAGACGTGATCGGTTCCCGGGTGGCCGTTGAACAGGTCGCGTACGCCGTCGACCGCCCACGAGAACGGGTTCCACTTGGCGACGTTCTTCAGCCACTGCGGCGCGAACGCCAACGGCAGCAGGATGCCGGCGGTCAGCAGGATCGGCTGGCTGACCGTCTGGAGCAGCGGGGCGAGCGCGTCCTCACTGCGTACCTTGAGCGCGACGGCCGCCGAGACGGCTGAGCAGAGCATCGCGATGAGTCCCAGCATCAGGTACGCGACCAGCACGTTCTGCAGCTCGACCGAGAGCCCGAAGGGCAACGCGATCAGGGTGATCATGACGCCCTGGACCAGCAGCGTAACGACGTCGCGCATGGATCGGCCGAGCATCAGCGCGAGCCGGCTGACCGGGGTTACCCGGCTGCGTTCGATGACCCCGGCCCGCATCTCGGCGATGAGGCCGAAGCCGGAGAAGAGCGCACCGAAGATGGCCAGCATGACCAGCAGACCGGGCACGAAGACCTGGTACGCCTCGGCGTTCGTCCGCACGCCCAGCGCCGGCTTGAGCAGCGGCGCGAACAGCAGCAGGTAGAGCAGCGGCTGGAGGACGCCGACGACCACCCAGACCGGGTTGCGCAGCAGGAGCAGGATCTGGCGGCTGAAGACCAGCCACGTGTCGCGGAGGATCTTCATCGTCAGCTCTCCCGGAGGGTTCGGCCGGTCTTGGTGAGGAACACGTCGTCGAGGCTGGGCCGGTGCAGCTCGATCGTCCCGATCGCCACTCCGCCGCTGTCGAGCGCCCGCAGGACCAGCGGAATGGCGCTGCCCGCCTCGTCGACGTAGAGCCGCAGCGCGTCGTCGGTGGTCTCCAGCTTGCGGACGAAGTCGGCGCTGCCGAGCAGCTCCGCGCCCCGGGTGACGTCGGTCAGCCCGATGTTCACCACGTCGCCGGAGATCTCCTGCTTGAGCGCGTCCGGGGTGCCCTCGGCCACGACCTGGCCGTTGTCCATGATCGCGATGCGGTCACAGAGCGCGTCGGCTTCTTCGAGGTAGTGCGTCGTGAGGAAGACCGTCATGCCCTCGTCGCGGAGGCGGCGTACCTCGTCCCACATGTGCGCGCGGCTCTGCGGGTCGAGGCCGGTCGTCGGCTCGTCGAGGAAGACGATCTTCGGCTGATGGATGATGCCGAGCGCGATGTCCACGCGCCGGCGCTGGCCGCCCGAGTAGGTCTTGCACTTGCGGTCGGCGTATTCGGAGAGCTGGAAGGCGTCGAGGACGGCGGCGGCCCGGCGCTTCGCGTCGGCCTTGCTCACCCCGTACATCCGGGCGTGCAGGATGAGTTCCTCACGTCCGCTCGATTCGTCCCACGTGCTGCCGCCCTGGGCCACGTAGCCGATGCGGCGGCGCACCTCGCCGGGATCGCGCCGCAGGTCGGCGCCGGCGATGACCGCCGAGCCGCCGTCGGGCGTGATGAGGGTGGCGAGCATGCGCAGGGTGGTGGTCTTGCCCGCGCCGTTGGGACCGAGGAAGCCGAAGATCTCGCCCGGCGCGACCGCGAGGTCGACTCCCCGGACGGCGTCGACCGTCTTCGTCTCCCGACCCTGGCGCGACCGGAAGGACTTCTTCAGCCCATGGGTCTCGATCATCATGACGCGCACACTATCGCGTTATGACGCGATCGGTCAACTTTGAATAATGCCCAGAACGCGACAGTCGCGTTTCGCGGCGGATCAGGGTTCGCGGTCGAATCTTGGCCCGAGATTCGACCCGGAACGCTGATCCAGCGCCCCGCGACCAGCGCGGAACGGTCAGGCTTCGGCTTCGGCGATCTTGTCGCGGTACGCCTTCCACCCCGCTTCCTCGTCGAGTTCAGGGGTGGTTCCCGGCATGTAGGAGGCCCCGGATTCGATGAGGTCGGCGACCCGTTCGCACCAGGCGACCTCGCCTTCGGCGCGCGCGATCCACAGTTCGAACATCCACTGGACGTGCACCGGCTTGGTGATGTCCGTCCGCCCGGTCGCGATCATGTCGCGTAATCCCTGCGTGGTGACGCTGAGCATGCGGCCGCGATGCCGCAGCGCGGCGACCGCCTCCTTGCGCGGCAACGCGGGGAGGAAGGCGAACGCGGCGGTGAACGGATCGCTGCCGGTCTGAACCTCCCACCACTGCTCACGCAGCATGTTCTCGAAGGCGTCCTTGCCACGCGCGGTGATCTTGTAGGTGGTCCGCTCGGGGCGCGCCCCGACCTGTTCGGTGGTGACCTCTTCGAGCAGCCCTTCCTCGGTCATCTTCTTCAGCGCGTGGTAGATCGATCCCGGCTGGATCTTCGCCCACTTGTCGGCGTTCCAGCTCAGCAGCTCACGGCGTACGTCGTAGCCGTGGACCGGTTCCATCCAGTTGACCAGTCCGAGGATCATGAGCCGCGTCGTCGACATGCCCCAAGCGTAATACTCAAACTTTTCCAACTGATCAGTAGCATCGGTGAGCGATTGCACAGACCACCGAAGTGAACGGCCGTTTAGACTGCGGCGCATGAGGACAGTGCTGATCGCCAACCGGGGCGAGATCGCCGTACGCGTCATCCGCGCCTGCCGGGACGCGGGCCTGCGCAGCGTGGCGGTCTACGCGGACTCCGACCGCGACGCGCTGCACGCCAAGCTCGCCGACGAGGCGTACGCCCTGGGCGGCGAGACGGCGGCCGAGACGTATCTGCGCATCGAGAAGCTGATCGAGGTGGCCGCGAAGGCGGGCGCGGACGCCGTCCACCCCGGCTACGGGTTCCTGTCGGAGAACGCCGACTTCGCCCAGGCCGTCCTCGACGCCGGGCTGATCTGGATCGGCCCGACTCCGCAGGCAATCCGCGACCTGGGCGACAAGGTGACCGCGCGGCACATCGCCCAGCGCGCCGGCGCGCCCCTCGTCCCCGGTACGCCCGAGCCGGTCAAGGACGCGGCCGAGATCATCACCTTCGCCGAGCAGTACGGACTGCCGGTCGCGATCAAGGCGGCCTTCGGCGGGGGCGGACGTGGCTTGAAGGTGGCCCGGACGCTGGAGGAGATCCCGCACCTCTTCGAGTCGGCCACCCGGGAGGCGGTCGCGGCGTTCGGCCGGGGCGAGTGCTTCGTCGAGCGGTACCTCGACCGGCCGCGGCACGTCGAGGCGCAGGTCCTCGCCGACCAGCACGGCACCGTGATCGTCGTGGGCACCCGTGACTGCTCGCTCCAGCGTCGTCACCAGAAGCTGGTCGAGGAGGCGCCGGCTCCGTTCCTCACCGACGAGCAGCGCCGGGCGATCCACGAGTCGGCCAAGGCCATCTGCCGTGAGGCGAACTATCACGGCGCGGGCACCGTCGAGTATCTCGTCGGGCAGGACGGCACCATCTCGTTCCTCGAGGTCAACACCCGTTTGCAGGTCGAGCACCCGGTCAGCGAGGAGACCGCCGGTCTCGACCTCGTCCGCGAGCAGTTCCGCATCGCCGACGGCGAGCCGCTGCGGTTCACCGAGGACCCCCGGCCGCGGGGGCACAGCATCGAGTTCCGGATCAACGGCGAGGACCCGGGACGCGGCTTCCTTCCGGCCCCCGGCACGGTCACCACGCTGCACCTGCCGACTGGGCCGGGCGTACGGGTGGACACCGGGATCGAGGCCGGCAGCGTCATCGGCGGCAACTTCGACTCGCTGCTCGCCAAGGTGATCGTGACCGGCGAAAGCCGGGCCGAGGCGCTGGAGCGGGCGCGTCGCGTACTGGACGAGATGGTGGTCGAGGGCATGGCCACTGTGCTGCCCTTCCACCGGCTCATCGTCCGCGACCCCGCCTTCACCGGCGAGCCGTTCACCGTCCACACGCGCTGGATCGAGACGGAGTGGGCCAACACCGTCGAGCCGTTCACGGCCGTGGCGGGCGTCGAGACCGCCGCGGACGAGCGCACGACCGTGGTGGTCGAGGTCGACGGCAAGCGCCTGGAGGTACGCCTACCGGCCGGACTGGGCTCGGTGGCCCCCGCCTCGGGTGGGGCCAAGGCAGCGCGCAAGCGCGGTGGTGCGAAGCAGGGGCAGTCGGCGGCGGCCGGCGGCGACTCGCTGCTGGCGCCCATGCAGGGCACCATCGTGAAGATCGTCGTGGCCGACGGGGACGAGGTCGCCGAGGGCGATCCCGTCGTCGTGCTCGAGGCCATGAAGATGGAGCAGCCGCTGACCGCGCACAAGGCGGGCAAGATCTCCGGGCTGACCGCGACGGTCGGCGAAGTCGTCCAGGCCGGCACCACCATCTGCACCATCTCCTGACCGGTCCGGGGGTTATCCACAGGGGGTGTCGGCGGGGGTTCCGGCTCGGCTAGCCTGCGGATGTGACGGAACCCATCGCTGTCGATACGGGGCGGCTACGGCTGATCGGCCGCGAGCTGAGCGACCAGACGCGGGCCGTCCTGCTGCCGGTCTGGGACCAGTTGAACCAGCTGGAGATCCCGGACGATCCGAACGCGGCCACGGCCGAGGGTTCCGACGTCGCGGCCGGGATGGCCGCCTGCCTCACGGCCGTCACCGAGGAGGTCCGCCGGGCGGCGGTCGAGCTGCAAGAACTCGGCGATTCGCTGGTGCGCTCGGCGCAGGGCTACGAGGAGTCGGATCGGGAGGCCCATCGGCTGACCCGCGAGATCGTGACCGAACGGGCGGACGTGCCCGTGCCGCACACCGACCCGTCGAGGTGGAAGCTGTGATCATCCCCCGTGAGACGGTGAAACGGCTCTACGGAGTGGGTGCCGACCTCAGTCGGCTGCGGGTCGAGCCGGACTCGATCGATCGGCTGGGCACGCTGGTCACGGCGGCGGCCACGCTCACCACCCGGGTCTCGGTCGCCGAACTCGACGAGGCATACGCGGCGCTGCTGGAGAGCCCGGACAGCGCCGACGAGGCGGACCGGATCGTCGCCGCCACCGAGCGGGAGCTGGCTGGGCTCTGGGCCGGGACGGCCGGGGGCACCGCCGGGGTGGATCTGACGGGAGCTCGCGCTCGGCTGGCCCGGATTCGGGCGGCGGCGCTGGCCACGACGGAGGCGCTCGAACGGCTCGACCGGCAGGTCGCCGAGGTCGACGGGGTCATCCGGCAGGGCGGCAAGCATCTTGTCGACGCGCACAAGCAGCTGCCCGCGGTCGCGGCGGCGGCCGGCCAGTTCGGCGACCAGCTGCAGTTCGAGGCGGTCTTCGAGCAGACCCGGACCTCGGCGGTCACCGGAGCCGGCCTCGTTTACCAGGCGTACCTGCGGTTCGACAAGGTGTGCGCCGAGGCACGGAACACACTGGAGCGGATCGGGCGCGAGGTGGGAAACCCGGACGCGGTGCGCGCCTCTCCCTAGCATGAGGGCATGCGGTTCCTCAGCGGCGCGACGCCCGCGAACGACCTGACCTACAACGACGTCTTCATGGCCCCGAGCCGGTCCGATGTGGGCTCGCGCCTGGAGGTCGACCTGTCCACCAGCGACGGCACCGGCTGCACCATCCCGATCGTGGTGGCGAACATGACCGCGGTGGCCGGTCGGCGCATGGCCGAGACGGTCTCGCGGCGCGGCGGGCTCGTCGTCATCCCGCAGGACATCCCGATCGACGTCGTGACCGAGGTGATCGGCTGGGTCAAGGACCGTCATCTCGTGCACGACACGGCCATCACGCTCGGCCCGTCCGACACCGTCGGCGACGCGATCCACCTGCTCCCGAAGCGAGCGCACGGCGCGGTCGTCGTCGTGGACGCCGAACGCCGCCCGGTCGGTGTGGTCACGGAGACCGACACGATCGGTGTCGACCGGTTCGCTCAGCTGCGCCACGTGATGTCCGTCGACCCCTTGACCGTCGACGTCCGCGCCGATCCGCGTACCGCCTTCGACACGTTGTCGAACGCGCGCCGCAAGCTGGGCCCGGTGGTCGACCACGACGGACGCCTGGTCGGGATCGTGACCCGGCAGGGCGCGTTGCGCGCGACGCTGTACCGGCCCGCGTTGGACGAGAAGGGGCGGTTGCGGATCGCGGCGGCGATCGGCATCAACGGCGACGTGGCGGGCAAGGCCCGCGCGTTGCTCGACGCGGGCGTGGACACCCTGGTGGTGGACACGGCGCACGGCCATCAAGAACGCATGATCAACGCGTTGCGCGCGGTACGCGCGCTCGACCCGGACGTTCCGGTCGTGGCGGGCAACGTCGTGACCGCCGAAGGGGTACGCGACCTGGTGGAAGCCGGCGCGGACATCCTCAAGGTCGGGGTCGGGCCGGGCGCGATGTGCACCACCCGGATGATGACCGGCGTGGGGCGACCGCAGTTCTCGGCCGTGCTCGACTGCGCCGCTGCCGCCCGTGACCTGGGCAAGACCGTCTGGGCCGACGGCGGCGTACGCCATCCGCGCGACGTGGCGCTCGCGCTGGCGGCCGGCGCGGCGAACGTGATGATCGGCTCCTGGTTCGCCGGGACCTACGAGTCGCCGGGCGATCTCTACACCGACGTCGAGGGGCGGCGCTACAAGGAGAGCTTCGGGATGGCCTCGGCCCGTGCGGTCAGCGCCCGGACTGCCGAGGACTCCGCGTTCGACCGCGCCCGCAAGGCGGTCTTCGAGGAGGGCATCTCCACGGCGAAGATGTACCTCGATCCCCAGCGGCCCGGAGTCGAGGATCTGCTGGACGAGATCGTCGCGGGCGTACGCAGTGCCTGCACCTACGCCGGGGCCCGCACGCTCGACGAATTGCACGCCCGCGCGATCGTCGGAGTGCAATCGGCCGCCGGGTACGCCGAGGGAATGCCGTTGCCGACGAGTTGGTAGTCGCGTTGTAGCCAGTGCCGCCTCTATACGACATCGACAACTTCACATCGTGCGGGCGGC
The DNA here is from genome assembly GCF_040682475.1 of Hamadaea sp. NPDC051192. Classification (NCBI taxonomy): domain Bacteria; kingdom Bacillati; phylum Actinomycetota; class Actinomycetes; order Micromonosporales; family Micromonosporaceae; genus Hamadaea; species Hamadaea sp. NPDC051192. The sequence continues at coordinate 97,384 of NZ_JBFBAZ010000011.1, read as the reverse complement.
GTCCTGCAGGATATGAAGGCAAGGGCATGGTAGCCACCGTGATCGCAACCGGCATGGTCACCCGTAACGACGTCGAGGCGGCGGCTGCGCGTACCCGCAACGTCGTCCGGCACACGCCGCTGACGTTGGTGGAGTCGGGGATCTTCCCGGCCACCGTGATGCTGAAACTGGAGCAGCTGCAGCACGCCGGCGGCTACCCGGTCCGGGGCGTCTTCAACCAGGTCGTCGCCGGGCTGGAACGCCGGGCGTTCGACCCCGACGCCGGGCTGGTGACGGCGTACACCCCGACGGTGGCCGCCGCCGTGGTCCACGTCGCGCGACGGCTCGACCTGCCCGTCACGGTGTTCGCCCCGGCGTCGGCTGACCGCACTCCTGGCGGCTCGGGCAAGCCCTCCCCGGCGGCGAACGCGTCCACCACGATCACAGTGGACGGTACGCTCGCCGACGCTCAGCTGGAGGCGGAGCGGCACGCCGTGGCGACCGGCGCGATGCACTGCCCCGGCCTGACGCCGGAGTGCTGGGCGCAGATGGTGGCCGGGGCGGGCACGGTCGGGCTGGAACTGTGGACCCAGACGCTCGGGCAGCTCGACACCGTCGTGGTCCCCGAGCGCGCCATCGCACTGGCTGCCGGGATCTCCGCCGCCCTCGTCGGCCACGTACGCGTCGTCGAGGCGACGAGCACGCCCGAGCGCTGCGCGGTCGCCCGCCACGATCTCTGGCACGAGCGGCGGATCGCCGTCGACGACGTGGCCGCTTGCGCGTACGCGTTTCTCGTCGACGGCTATCGCCCGGCCGACGGCGAACGGGTGGCGGTGGTGCTGAGCAGTGCCGATACCGCCCCGGCGACGATTCCGGCCCCACTTTCACCACCATTGTCCGCATTGTCCGCATAGGATGGCGCCATGACCCAGGCCGACTCGTATCCCACGATCGACTACGACGCCAACGGCTACGACTACCAGCAGTACTGGGAAGGCCGGGACTACGAGCTGTGGGCGGAGGACCGGGCGCTCCGGCGGCTCGTGCCCCGGCTGGGTGCGTACCGGTGGTTCGTCGACCTCGGCGGCGCGTACGGGCGGAACGCGGGCTACTACCTGCCGCAGGCCGACCGGGCGGTGATCCTCGACTACTCCGCGACCAACCTCACCAACGCGGCTCGCCGCCACCCGGAGGCGGTCACGTCCGGCAGGCTCGGACTCGTCCGCTGCGACCTCAACGCCATCCCGTTCGGCGACCTCGCCTTCGACGGCGCGATGGTGGTACGCGTCCTGCACCATCTGCCCGACGTCGAGCACGCGCTCGGCGAGATGGGCCGCATCATCCGCGGCGCCTGGCTGGTCGACGTGCCGATCAAGCATCACCTGCTCGGGCTGGTCCGGGGCGCGGCGACCGGCCGCCTTCGCCAGATCCGGTCGGCCGAACCGCTGGTGACCGGTGCGACCGACGAGAAGTACTTCAACTTCCAGCTCACCGCCGTCCGGGTGCGGCTGACCGGGCTCGGCTTCCAGACTCGCCTCGGCGCGAGCGCCAACAACTTCCGCCGCTGGGAGAGCCGGGTGCCGGACCAGGTCGCCCGGTACGCCCGCCCGCTCGTCCAAGGCATGGAGGCGGCGACCCAGGGGCTCGGCAAGGGCTGGCTCGGGCCGTCGCAGTTCGTCCTCGCCACCCGGGACCCTGCGTCGGAGTCCCCGTACGCCGACCCCGACGAGCCCTTCACCGCACGCATGAACTGCCCGGACTGCCGGTCCCCGCTCATGTTCGACCCGGAGTCCGCGGCCTGTGTCGGCTGCTCCCGGGCGTTCCCGAAGTCCGGCCCCTTCTGGGACTTCGTCTAACTCTTGGGCACCGGATCTCTTGGGCACCGGATCTCTTGCGCACCGGATCAGGGATGTGCGGGCTTCGAAGCGCTTCGGTAGCCTGCACATCCCTGATCTGCAGGGGACCCGGCGGTCAGGAGAGAATGCGGTAGCCGGTCTCGGCGCAGATCTCCGCCTGCAACCGGCGATACTCGGCGGCCGCCGGATCTCCGAGATCGGCGTGGATCCGGGCGAGCACCTCCGCGGCGTCCGCCTCCACCACGCGTAACTGGTGCCGGCGGGTGTCGGCGAGCGCCTCTTCCGCCCGCGACCGCGCCTCGGCGTACCGCCCGAGTCCCCGGTACGCCTCGGCGAGCCCCACCACCGCGAGCAGGCGTACGCGGAGCGAGTGCGGTCCGTCGAGGAGGGTCAGGACGCGCTCGTGCTCTTCCGCCGCGGCGGCGTACTCCCCGCGCAGGGCCAGAATCGTGCCGAGGGTCACGCGCGACTCCGCCGCCGTACGCCTGAATCCGTGATCGGCCGCGATGGTGACCGCCTGACGCGCCAGTTCCAGCGCCGTGGCGAGGTCGCCGAGATCCCGATGAATGCAGGCCAGTACTTCCAGGACGGTGGGAATGGACCAGTTGTTGCCGCCCGCGTACGCGCGATCAAGCGCCTCCCGCGCCTCCGCCAGCGCGAGGTCGTACTCGCCCAGCATCCGATGGCTGCTCGCCATGTTCGAGAGGGCGTTGGACGGGTGCCCGCTCTTCACCTCCACTGCCAGCTCGCGCCGGGCCAGCTCGATGGACTCCCGCAGCCGCCCGAGGTCCTGGTAAGGACCACCGAGGTTGCCCAGCGCCAGCCCTTCGCCGGCCACGTCGCCGAGCCGCCGGAACAGCTCCGCCGCCGCCCGCAGGGCCGCCGAGGACTGCTGCGGCTCGGTCAGCTCCAGGTGCACGACGCCGAGATTGTTGTACGCCGCCGCCTGGCAGTCCAGCCACCCGATCTCGGCGGCCAGATCGATCGTCCGGTGGAGGAACTCGACCGCTTCCTCGTAGCGGGTTTGCCGGCGCGCGACGCCGGCGAGGCTGAGACAGGCCGACGTCTGACCCCAGCGGTCGGCCGCCCGTTCCGCGGCGGCGAGGGAGGCGAGCGCGACCGCCCGCCATTCGAGCATCGGCGCACGCGGCAGGAAGTGACAGCGCAACACGTCGCCCAGTCGCCAGGCGAGCGACCGCGACCCACGCTCGGCCGCGTCGAGCACCAACGCCACGAGGTTCTGCAGCTCCGCGTCCAGCCAGGCCTGCGCCGCCGGCCGGTCCGCGAAGCCGCGCGGTGAACGCTCCGCCAGCTCGGCCGCGTCGGGCAGGCGTTGGATGTGCGGGTACGCCGTCCGCGCCGCCGCCGCTGCGACGGTCAGATACCAGCCGGCCAGGCGCTCATGGGCGGACGCCGCCTCGGCGTCGTCGTCGGAGAGTTCCCGGGCGTACTCCTGGACCAGATCGTGCATCGAATACCGGTGTGGCGACGGCTCCTGGAGCAGATTGGCGGCGCAGAGCCGATCGAGCAGTGCGCGTACGCCTGCGGACCCGGCGAGCACGGCCGCCGCGTCCGCGCTGACGTCCGGCCCGACCAGCGCCCCGAGCAGCCGGAACAACCGTCCGGCAGCCGGATCGAGGCGGGTGTAGGACAGCTGGAGAGTCGCCCGGACCCCGGCGTCGCCGTCGACCGTCAGCGCGGCGAGGCTCCCCTCGCGCAGCAGTCCGAGGTAGTACTCGACGCTCCAGGTCGGATGCAGGGCCAGGTTGGCCGCCGCCACCCGGAGCGCCAGCGGGAGATGCCCGCACAGCCGGGCCAACTCGGCCGCACCCGGTCGATCGGCGGCGATCCGGTCGGCTCCGGCGATCTCGGTCAGCAGCGTCTCCGCGTCCGCCGGGGCCAGCTCGGCGAGCGGCAGGCGTACGCCCCCGTGCCGGGCGATCACCGAACCGAGCCGATCGCGGCTGGTCACCAGGGCGGCGCTGCCGGGGCACCCCGGCAACAGCGGGACGACCTGATCCACCGACCCGGCGTTGTCGAGCACGAGCAGCACCCGCCGGCCGCTCAATCGCGTACGCAGCAGCCCGGTCGCCTCGGCGTCGTCGTCCGGGATCTGATCGCTGTTGACGCCCAGCGCCCGCAGCAGCCGGGTCAGCGCCTCGATCGGACGCATCGGCGCCGCGTCGGAGTAGCCGTGCAGGTCGAGATACAGCTGACCGTCGGGGAAGTGGCTCGCGAGCCGATGGGCGGTGTGCACAGCGAGGGAGGTCTTCCCGACGCCGCCGAGCCCGTCGATCACGACGATCGGCGAGCCCGGCCGGCTCAGCGCGGCGAGCACCCGGTCGGCCTCGGCCCGCCGTCCGGTGAACGCGGTCGCCTCCCGGGGCAGCTGACGGGGCACGGGCGTACCGGCGGACGGGACCGGATCGGGAGCCCCGGACAACGCGGGATCGGCCCGGAGGATGCGCTGATGCAGCTCCCGCAGCCCGGCCCCGGGCAGCACGCCCAACTCCTCGTCCAGCAGGGTCCGCGCCTCCTCGAACGCGGCGAGCGCGTCGGCTTGCCGGCCGTCCCGGAAGCGCGCCAGCATCAGCAGCTCCCACAGCCGTTCCCGCAGGGGCTGTTTGCCGATGAGCGGCACCAGCTCGGCCGCCACCTCCCGGGCCTGGCCGAGTTCGAGCCGGGCGGCCAGGCACTCCGCCTGCGCGGAGAGCCGCAGCTCGGTCAGCCGGTTCACCTCGGGCTGCAGGTCGACGGGCAGCCCGAGGCCCTCGGCCACCGCCTCGCCCCGCCAGAGGCCGAGCGCCTCGTCGAACAGCCGAGCCGCCGTCGCCGGGTCGTCCGCCGCCGACGCCTGGAATCCCTGGGCGACCAGGCCTTCGAAGGCGGCGTGGTCGATCTCGCCAGGGTCGGCCCACAGCCGATAGGACCGTTCCCCGGTCTCGATTCCACACCCGTCGTCGCCGATCGCGCGGCGGCAGTGGGCCACATAGGTCTGAAGGTTGGCCTGCGCCGAGGCCGGTACGCGCTCGCCGTCCCACAGCAGCTGGAGCAGCTCGTCGACGCCGACGAAGCGGTTCGCCCGCAGCAGCAGGATCGCCGATAGCTGCCGTTCTTTGCGACGCGCCAGCTGGATCGCCAGCCCGTCCGGCGTACGCAGCGACAGCGGTCCCAACAGTCCGAATCGCACGCCGTGCCTCCCCTTGCCGATCGCGCTCCCCATACCGTAGCGATCCCGTGCAAGGTCCCGTATAGCCGACGTATGGCACGGATCCCTACGTTGTCCTCGTACCGCAACCGACCAGGGGGAGGACTCAGTGAAAGAACACGCGAGACGGCTGTTCGCGTTGTCAGCGGCGATCGGCGTATTGGTGACAGCTTCGGCGACCGCCGCCGCGGCCGACCTGCCGAGCGAGCCGTCGACCTGCGTCACCACGACGGGGACCCAGGTCTGCTACTACCCGAAGTCGCAGCACCTGAAGGTGTGGGACATCGTCGCGGACGGCCACCACGCCACCGGCGAGCTGATGGACTACAACGCCGACTGGGAGACGCCGTACTGCGAGAACTACCAGGGCAACAACACGATGCGCGAGTGTGACTACAGCTCGATCATCCCGGCCGGGGACCGGGCGGTGCTGCGCGCGATCACGATGGAGGGCGACGACTGGATCTCCACCAACTGGAAGATCGTCGAGCGCACCTGAGCGGCATACGGGGGGAAGGGCGGCCGGGGCATCTCGCCCCGGCCGCCCTTTGTGTTGTCGACCGCCCTGTGCTGTCTACGGTTCCAGGTCGTCCAGACCCGCCCGGTACGCCTGCCGCGCCTGGTCCTGCCAGCGCCAGCGCTCGTCGTCGCCGAGCGTGTCGAACCACTCCGCCCGGCGTTCGAGCCGGTCGTGCAGCGCCTCCTGGTACGCCGGGTAGGCGACCGCCTCGGCCGGCGACCTGATGCTGCCGTCGAGCAGCCCGGCGGCCATCTCGCGGACCATCGGGTCCGGGTCGGACTCGGCCATGCGGCGCAGGTGGGGACGCATCATCCGGGGTAGGTCGACGACGACCCGGGGATCGGACGGCTCGGTCATCAGGTGGTCCCTCCGGTTCGGCCTAGGCGAAGCGTGCGTAGCGCGCCGGTCTGCTCCCGCACCGCGTCGGCCAGCGAGGTGAGCGAGGTGGCGCAGGTCGTGGCGTCGTCGAGGCAGTGACCGTGGCTCACCTTCACCGAGTTGTGCCAGATGTGCAGGGCTTCGCCCAGGCAGTAGTCGAACGCGGCGAGGTCGTAGAGCTTGCTGATCGCGATGCCCTTGCCGCCGCCGGTGACGCCGTCCTTGGCGTTGCCGTAGTCGGAGCTGTCGGTCGCCGCCATCGCCCAGGACCCGAGGTACATGGTCGCCTGGATCCAGAAGGCCATCGTCGGAACCCGGTCGGCGACTGCGGCGAAGGCGTCGTCGATCGCCTGGGCCGAGCTGGTGAGCGCCTCGACCGGTTGCAGCGCTCGGGCCGACAGCTCGGAGAAGTACGCCTCGGCCTGGTCGGCTGCCTCCCCCGACCAGGTGACCCGCAGATCCGTCATGCCCTGCGTGACGTTCCGGCTGATCGACGCCAGCCCGATCGCGACCCGGCGCAGCCCGCTGGAGCAGACCCGCAGGTCGTGCCAGTCCCCCGTGAACTTCTCGGTCATCCCGTCGACGCCGATGCCGTAGCCGCTGAGGAAGGCCTTGACCGGTCCGGCCGCCTCCTCGTTCACGAAGTCGAACTCCCAGTTCCAGCTGGTCACCCGGTCCAGGAGCGACGGACCGCCGGTGAGCGAACGGACGCCGTCGCTCGCGGCCTTGATCTCGGCGTACGGGTCGGGGTCGCCGTAGAGGGTGTTGTCGAGCCGGAGGTAGTCGTCCTCCGGCACGGCGTACTCGAACGCGTGCGCGCTCTGCCCGTCGTAGTACGGCTCGGCGAGGATCACCGCATCCGGATCTGCCTGCGCGACCGCGTCCGCACTGTCCTGGTCGGCCCGCACGTACGCGGCGGCGACCCGGTTCAGCGTCGGCCCCGCCTCGGCCAGCACCCCGTGCAGGACGCCGAGGAAGTCGCCGAGCGCCGCGGTCAGCCCGTCCGAGGCCACCTTGATGGTCGCGAGCAGGTGCCCGCTCTCCGGCGTACACGAGACGAAGGTGGAGTCGCCTTTGTGCATGATCCGCTTGCCGGTGTAGTTCTCCAGCGGCTGTGGCTGCTGGACGACACAACTCGCCGCCGACTTCCGGTTGCCCTCGTTCTCGTCGTCGGCGGCGTCGAACATCTTCGCGTACGCCTCGATATCGGCCGGATCGACCTTGACGGTCTCCGGCTCCGACGTACCCCCTGGTGGATCTTCGAACATCTCGTCCCCCCTCGATCGGCTTTGCGACGAGGGTGGACCGCGGGGCCACACATCCGGTTCACAGCGGCTGGACATCCCAGCTCGACGGGCGACGGATCAGTGCGGGCCCTAGATCAGTGCGGGCGAGGGATCAGTCGGTCTGGTGCTGCATCAGCTGACGCGCGGCCTCGGCGATGGAGCCCGACAGCGACGGGTAGATCGTGATCGTGTGCGCGACCTGGTCCACGGTGAGCTGGTTCTCCACCGCCAACGCGATGGGCATGATCAGCTCGCTGGCCTTGGGCGACACCACGACGCCCCCGACCACCTGCCCGGAGGCCGGACGGCAGAAGAGCTTGATGAAGCCGTCCTCGATGCCCGCCATCTTCGCCCGCGCGTTGCCGCTCAGCGGCAGCATCACCTCGCGCGCCGGCACCTTGCCGCTGATCACGGCTTCCTGACTCACCCCGACGGTGGCCAGCTCGGGGTCGGTGAAGACGTTCGCCGCGACCGTCTTGAGCCGGAGCGGAGCGACCGCCTCGCCGAGCGCGTGCCACATCGCGATCCGGCCCTGCATCGCCGCGACGCTGGCGAGCGGCAGTACGCCGGTGCAGTCGCCGGCGGCGTAGATGCCCGGCACGTTCGTCCGCGACACCCGGTCGGTGGTGACGTAGCCGCCCGGTGCGACGGCGACGCCGTACTCGACGAGACCCAGGTCGGCCGTGTTCGGGATCGACCCGACCGCCATCAGGCAGTGCGACCCGGTCACGCTGCGGCCGTCGGCCAGCGTCACCTCGACGGTGTCGCCGATCCGGCGGACGGCCGACGCCCGGGAGTTGTTCATGATCTGCATGCCGCGAGCCCGGAAGACGCGCTCGATCGCCGTCGCGGCGTCGGCGTCCTCGTGCGGCATCACCCGGTCGCGGCTGGAAACCAGCGTGACCTGCACACCCATCGCCAGGTACGCCGAGGCGAACTCCGCGCCGGTGACGCCGGAGCCCACCACGATCAGATGCTCGGGCAGGTCGGGGAGGTCGTAGACCTGACGCCAGGTCAGGATGCGCTCGCCGTCGGGTTCGGCGTCGGCGAGGATGCGCGGCGTCGCGCCGGTCGCGATCAAGACCGTCCCGGCATCGACCGAATACTCTGGGTGACCGCCGGACGGCTGGATCTTGACCTTGTGATGGTGGCCGAGCGAGTCCTCGCCGAGCCGGGCCCGTCCGTGAACGACGGTTACGCCCGCCTTTATCAACTTGGTATGAATGTCCGTCGACTGCGCGGCGGCGAGTCGCCTCACTCGTTCGTGCACGGCCGACGCATCGACCGTGATGGCTTCCAGGCCATCCGAGTGGATGCCGAACCCTTCGGTGCCGCGATACCCGGTGACCACGTCCGAGCTGGCGATGAAGGTCTTCGACGGAACACAGTCATGCAGTACGCACGCCCCGCCGGCGCCGTCCGCCTCGACCACGGTCACGTCGGCGTCGAGTTGCGCGGCGACGAGCGCCGCCTCATAGCCGGCCGGTCCCCCACCGATGATCACAATCCGGTTCACGGCGATTTTCCCCTATTTGTCCAACCGGTCGTCTGAGCGTCTTTCGAGCCTGCGCGACATGCGACACGCCACGCCATATTCTCTCGTACGCCTCAGGCGGACTATCGTCATCGCCGTGCGTCATTACGCTGCGTACGGCTCCAACCTCGACCCCGCCCGAATGCGAGCCTACTGCCCGCACTCGCCGATGGTCGGCGTGGGCTGGCTGGAAGGCTGGCGAATCACGTTCGCCGGCGAAGAGGTCATCGGGTGGGAAGGCGCCGTCACGACGATCGTCGAGTCGCCGGGCGACCGTGTCTTCGTGTCGCTCTACGACGTGCACCCCTGGGACGAGTCGCAGCTCGACGAGGTCGAGGGCGTCGTCGCGGGCACCTACCGGAAACTGCACGTCCGGGTGCATACGCTCGACGGAGACGTCACGGCCTGGGTCTACGTCTTCAACGGGTACGAGGGCGGCCTGCCGACGGTCTGGTACCTGAACGAGATCGCGAACGCGGCCGCCAAGGCGGGTGCGCCCGACGACTACGTCTCGGATCTGCGATCCCGACCCACCCGCAACAACTCCCTCTAACGCGCCGACCGACCGCCCGACCGCCGCTCGGTGTTGATCATGGTGTTTCCGGCCTCGACACGCCGTCGAGACCACAGTTAACTCCATGATCAACGGGCATGGGCATGGGCGGGGGGGTGGGGGGTTAGGGGCGGGCGGAGAGGGGGACGGGGGCGGGGTGGATGACCTCGGCTAGTCCGGTGACCAGCTCCAGCCATTCGTCGCGCTCCAGGCCGGTGAGGGCGGCCAACGCCCCGGCCACGATCCGGTCGGCGACCGAGTCGGCCCAGCCGCGCCGCCGGGCCAGGTGACCCACGGCCGGAAAGGGCGGCTGCCACCCGTACGCCACCGCGCCGGCTTCGCCTTCAGGGCCGGACAGCAGCGCCTGCACCGGCGATAGCCCGGCTGCCGTCTGCGCCACCAGGGCGGCCCCGGCACGCAGTTCGGTGAGCAGGTAGAGGCATACCCCGGCGAGCTCGGCCGGGGCTTCGTCGGGCACGGGCATCCGCCGCCAGGCGGCGTACAGGGGCATCGCCGTCGCGTCGGCCGCCCGCAGGACCCGGCGGGTCAGCACCACGAAGCGAGGCAGTCCGGGCAGCCCGGTCAGCTCGTCGCGACCCCAGCGGCAGCACTGCGCCATCCGTTCGGCGGCGATCGCCGGAACCGCCATGACCGGCTGCGCCGACTCGTACGCCTCGCGTACGGCGTCGGGGTGGATCAGTCCCATGGCGGCCGCCGCGACGTGCGGCTCGACGTCGCCGAGGGCGCCCGCCCGGCCGGCGACGGTGAAGACCCAGGCGGACAGCCCCAGTTCCCGGGCATGCCGCAGGGTACGCGGGCACCGCGTCCACGCGCTCCCCAACGCCTCGATGCTCGGACGGCTTGCGGCCGCGGTCTGCTCCGGCGTCACGCCAGAGAAGATTACGCGGTAACCGTTGTGCCCGGCTCCAGGCGGGCGTACTCGCATCGGGCGAGCTTGGTCAGGCTGCCGTCGACGACCATGTACCCGAACTCGTTGAGCAGTCCATCGTGGAGGGCGAACACCCGGCGCGGGGAAATGGCCCGGATGAAGTCGACGGACTCCGCCAGCTTCAGCCACGGGCCGCTGACCGGCACGAACAGCGTCTCGACGGTCGCGCCCGCCGGCACGTCGAAGGAGTCGCCGGGGTGGTAGACGGAGTCCTCCACCAGGAAACCGAGATTGGGCACCGGCGTCATCTCCGGATGCACCAAGGCATGCAGGCCACCGTAGGCCTTCACGCCGAATCCGGCGGCCTCGAACGCGTCTCCGGAGGCCACCGTCTGGATAACCCCGTCCAACTCGGCGAGCTTGGCGACAACTGCCTCATGGGCGTGCAAAGTGACCGAAGGCCGCTTCGCCAGCGTGTCGGCCAGCTTTCCCACGTCCAGGTGATCGAAGTGCTCGTGGGTGATCAGGACCGCGTCCACGCCGTCCAGCGCGGCCGGGTCCGCCCAGGGTCCAGGGTCGATCACCAGGACCGCGCCGTCGCGCTCCAGGCGTACACAGGAATGCTCGAACTTGGTCACTCTCACGAGACTCAGCTTAGGAACCCGAGAGTCCAGGCGCGCGTCATAGGCCCATGTTGGTACGCCGAAAGACCGTAGCGCTCGCGTTGGCGGGCCTGGCGCTGGTGCTCGTCGCAGGTTGTGGCGCCAGCGATAAGACCGACAGCGGTGGGGCCGCCCCGGCGGCGGTCGCCCCGGAAGGCGCCGGCGACCTCGGGTCGAAGACCGGCGCGGATCAGAACACCACGAGTGAGCAGGGCGGGGGCCAGCCGCCCGAGATCGGCCGGGCGATCGTCTACAACGGCCAGCTCACCGTACGCGTCGACGACGTCGAGGTCGCGGCGCAGCGGGTGCGGTCGGCCGCCACCGGAGTGGGCGGCTTCGTCGGGTCGGAGAAGAGCACCAGCGGGGGCTCGCGGGCGCAGTCGTCGATCACCATCCGCGTACCGGCGGACAAGTTCGACTCCGTCCTCGCCGACGCGGCCAAGCTCGGCGAGGAACTGGACCGTTCGGTCAACGCCGAGGACGTCACCGCCACCGTCGTCGACCTCGACGCCCGGATCAAGGCGCAACAGGCCAGTGTGGACAGCGTGCGGCGGATGTTCGCGCAGGCGAAGCAGCTCTCCGAAGTCGTGCAACTGGAGCAGGAGCTGTCCCGGCGGCAGGCCGACCTGGACGCCTTGCTGGCCAAGCAGCGTCGCCTCGACGACCTGGTCAAGCTCTCCACCATCACGGTGACCCTCGTCGGCCCGGACACGCCCTACGTCGAGCCGAAGAGCGAGGACCCGTCGTTCCTCGGCGGCCTGCGGGCGGGCTGGAACACCTTCGTCGTCATCCTGAAGGTGGCCGCCGCCGTCCTCGGCTTCCTGCTGCCGTTCCTCGTCGTGGCGGCCGTGGTGCTGGCGCCGCTGTGGTGGTGGCTGCGCCGCCGTCGGCCGACGCCGCCGGCTGTTCCAGCCGCTCCGGCAACCCCGGTGCCGCCCGCGAGCACGCCGGCCGTGGAGCCGAAGTCGACCGAGGAATAGCCCGGAAAAGGGGCTCCCGACGCCGGGAGCCCCTTTCCGCGTACGACTAGAAGAAGCTGGACAGAGCCGCGAGAGCCGTGTGGACCATGGTCCGGACGCCGTAGCCGATGCAGCGCTCGTCGACGTCGAAGCCGGACTGGTGGATGTCCATCTTGACTTCGCTGCCGGGGGTGCTGGTGCCGAGGCGGATCATCGCGCCCGGCACCTGTTCCAGGTAGAAGGCGAAGTCCTCACCCCCCATGCTGATCTCGGCCTCGACCACGCGATCGGCGCCGAGCGCGGCGCCGGCGGCGGCCGCGATGACGGCGGTGGCCATGCGGTCGTTGATGACCGGCGGCACGCCGCGGGTGTAGCGGACGTCGACGCCCGCACCCGTGGCCGAGACGACGTCCTTGATCAGGTTGGTGATCAGCTCCGGTGCGGCCTGCCAGGCTTCCTTGTTGAGGATGCGCACGGTGGCCTTGGCCTGTCCCTCGATCGGGATGGCGTTGGCGACCTCGCCGGCGTGCACCGCGCCGAAGACCATCGACACCCCGGCCCGCGGGTCGACGCGGCGGTCCAGCAGGGCCGGCGCGTCCACGATCACCCGGGCGAGCGCGTGCACCAGGTCCGCGGTGAGGTGCGGCCGGGCGGTGTGCCCGCCCTTGCCGGTCAGTCGCACCTCGACGGTGTCGGCGGCGGCGGTGAACGGGCCCGAGCGGACGCCGATCAGACCGACGGGCAGCTGGGGCGCGCAGTGCAGCGCGTAGATCGCGGCGACGTCCTTCAGGGCGCCTGCCGAGATCATCTCCGGCGCGCCGGACGGGAACTTCTCCTCGGACGGCTGGAACACCAGCCGGACCCGGCCGGGCAGCTCACCGCGCTGGTCGAGCTGGGCCAGCGCCAGGCCGACGCCGAGCAGCACCGTGGTGTGCACGTCGTGGCCGCAAGCGTGCGCGGCACCGGGCACCTGGCTGCGGTAGGGCACGTCCTTGGTGTCCGGCAGCGGCAGCGCGTCGAGGTCGGCGCGCAACGCGACGACTCGATCACCGGTGCCGATGTCGCACAGCACGCCGTTGCCACGCGGCAGGAACTTCGGTTGCAGTCCCGCGACGGCCAGCTCCCGGGCGACCAGGGCGGCGGTCTCGAACTCGTGACCGGACAGTTCCGGGTGCGCGTGAATGTGACGGCGTACGGCGACGAGCTCCGCGCCTCGTGAGGCAAGCCAGCGGTCGAGTTGACCGGGTAGCGGATCGGCCCCAGGCAAAGTCTCGGGCCAGGTCGACGTCAGCGTGCTGCCCTCGGGCAGCGTTAGCGCACTCGTCACGGCAAGATCTCGATCTCGATTGACAGTGGGACAAACCTCGACAAGCCTAGCCCCAGACCCGTAACTCTGCGCAACGTCATTGCGGTAGCGGTTGCGTTGCTGAGTGTCACGTCCTCCCAGGTAGAGAGTCTCCGTGGCGGATTTCGTCGTCGGCATGGGCCCTTACACCTCTCACAACGCGTGACGGCTGTGGATGTGACGCACACCCCGTCCACCGGTTACGCGATTCCCCCGCTATGTCCCCTGACGTGCAGGTTCCGTCGGGGTCCCCAGGCACGATCACTCTTTCCCCGGTACGCGCGTCGCACACCTGGTGCGAGTAGTCAACTGAGTGGAGGTTCGGCTGAGTCGTTCGGGTGACGGGCGACGACGATTCGTCCGACCGGATGTCTCGATCAGAACCGATCGGCCGGTCGGTATGTCCCCCACACGTCGCGGAGAGCGTGACAGACCTCGCCCACGGTCGCCCGTGCGGCCAGGGCCTCCTTCATCGGGTGCAGCACGTTCTCCGTACCCTCGGCAGCCTTCTTGAGCTGCGCCAACGCTCCCGTGACCGCGCGGTTGTCCCGGTCCCGTCGCAACTGGGCGAGCCGGTCGGCCTGGGCCTGCTCGATCGACGGGTCCACTCGGAGCGGCTCGTAGGGCTCCTCCTCGTCCAGCGTGAACCGGTTGACGCCGACGACCGTGCGCGCGCCGGCGTCGATCTCCTGGGCCACCTGGTACGCCGAGGTCTCGATCTCTCGCTTCTGGAAGCCCGCCTCGATGGCGTCGACCGACGAGCCGTACTCGAAGACGCGCTGGATCAGCTCGTCGGCGGCCTGGGAGATCTCGTCGGTGAGCGCTTCGACCACGTAGGACCCGGCGAACGGGTCGACCGTGGCGGTCAGATCCGTCTCGTACGCCAGGATCTGCTGCGTACGCAGGGCGAGGCGGGCCGCCTTCGCGGTGGGCAGCGCGATCGCCTCGTCGTACGAGTTGGTGTGCAGCGACTGCGTACCGCCGAGGACGGCGCCCAATCCCTGTACCGCCACCCGGACGAGGTTGACCTCGGGTTGCTGCGCGGTCAGCTGCACTCCCGCGGTCTGGGTGTGGAACCGCAGCATCCACGACTTCGGGTCCTTCGCCCCGAACTCCTCGCGCATGATCCGTGCCCAGAGCCGGCGGGCCGCCCGGAACTTGGCGACCTCCTCCAGCAGGGTCGTCCGTGCGACGAAGAAGAACGACAGCCGGGGCGCGAAGTCGTCGACGGCGAGCCCGGCCGCGACCGCCGCGCGCACGTACTCGATGCCGTTGGCCAGCGTGAACGCGATCTCCTGCACGGGCGTCGCGCCCGCCTCGGCCATGTGATAGCCGCTGATGGAGATCGTGTTCCACTTCGGGACCTCGGCCCGGCAGTACGCGAACGTGTCGGCGACCAGCCGCAGCGACGGCTTCGGCGGGAAGATGTACGTGCCGCGGGCGATGTACTCCTTCAGGATGTCGTTCTGAATCGTCCCGCTGAGCGCCTTGCCCGGTACGCCCGACTTCTCCGCCACGAGCTGGTAGAGCAGGAGCAGGACGCTGCCGGGGGCGTTGATCGTCATGCTCGTCGAGACCTTGTCGAGCGGTATGCCGTCGAACAGCACGCCCATGTCGTCGACCGAGTCGATCGCCACGCCGACCTTGCCGACCTCGCCGTGCGCGATCGGCTCGTCCGAGTCGTAGCCCATCTGGGTGGGCAGGTCGAAGGCGACCGAGAGGCCCATCGTCCCGGCCTCGAGCAGGTGGTGGTAGCGCGCGTTCGACTCCGCGGCGGTGCCGAATCCGGCGTACTGCCGCATCGTCCAGGGCCGCGTCGTGTACATCGTCGGATAGACGCCCCGGGTGAACGGGTACTCACCCGGCTGCTCGGAGTCGCGTTCGGGCACGTCAGCCGGTCCGTAGACGGGCTTGAGCGGGAAGCCGGACTCGCTTAACCGACGTTCAGTCATACCGCTGATCGTAGGATGAACGGCGCAGACGGCGGATGAGGTCTTTCCCACATACTCTCGCCGATCTCCTGATGACAGAGAGTGGTCACTCGGCTCGGCTTTCATTTGCCACATTTCTCACGCAGAATGGGGCGGTTGGCCAATCCCCACCCCGGGTAACCAGGCCCGTCCGACGGCCACTGCACACAGTTTCCCCACGAGACGGCGGCAAAGTGACTACCCCCATGCCCACCACCTGGAACAGCTCCCCCGGCGACGGACGAGCGGCGCCGGGCACCGTGATCGGCGGGCGCTACTCCCTGCGTACCGCGATCGGCACCGGCGGCATGGGCACGGTCTGGCGCGCCTCCGACA
Organism: Hamadaea sp. NPDC051192; assembly: GCF_040682475.1. Classification (NCBI taxonomy): domain Bacteria; kingdom Bacillati; phylum Actinomycetota; class Actinomycetes; order Micromonosporales; family Micromonosporaceae; genus Hamadaea; species Hamadaea sp. NPDC051192. The sequence continues at coordinate 81,909 of NZ_JBFBAZ010000011.1, read as the reverse complement.
CCCTGCTTCGCCGGGACGTCGCCGTGAAGGAGGTCGTCTGCCCGCCCGGGATGGCGGCATCCGACCGGGACGCGATGTACGAGCGGACGATGCGTGAGGCTCGGGCGGCAGCCGCGTTGGCGCACCCCTCCGTCGTTCAGGTCTACGACGTCGTCACCGAGGGCGGCCGGCCGTGGATCGTGATGGAACTGCTCGACGCCCGCAGCTTGGCTGACATGGTCATCGAAGGCGGCCCGCTGGCCCCGCGTACCGTGGCCAAGATCGGCGTCGCCCTGCTCGGCGCGCTCGAGGTCGCCCACGCGGCCGGGGTGCTGCACCGCGACGTGAAGCCCGCCAACGTGCTGATCTGCCAGGACGGCCGCTGCGTCCTCACCGACTTCGGCGTGGCCCGGATGCCCAGCGACGTGCAGCTCACGACGCCGGGCATGGTGCTGGGCTCGCCGCACTTCATCTCGCCGGAACGCGCGATGGGGCACGCCTTCGGGCCGCCCAGCGACCTGTTCTCGCTCGGCGTCACGCTGTTCACCGCGGTCGAGGGGCGTCCGCCGTTCGACAAGGGCGACCCGCTGGCCACCATGCACGCGGTGGTCGAGGAGCCGCCGGCGCCGATGCAGCTGGCCGGGCCGCTCGTCGACGTGCTCAGCGGTCTGCTGATCAAGGACCCGTCCCGCCGCTGGGACGTGCCCCGAGCCCGCGCGACGCTGCGTGACCTGCTCGCCGGGGACCTGGCGCAGCAGCCCAGCGCGCCGAGCTACACCGACCCGTGGTCGGTCATGCCGACGCCGCAGGGGCAGTGGACGGACCCGACCGCGGTCGCGCCGACCAGCCCGCCCGTGGCGGGCAAGCCGCCCAAGCAGGTCGGCGGCCGGGCGCTGCTGGCCACCGGCGACATGCCCCAGTTCGGCGCCGGCCATCTGCCGTCCGGCCCGCCGAGGAGCGGGAACATGGCCGGGGCGATGGAGGCCACCGGCGCGATGCCGCAGCTGCCGACCGGGGCGATGCCGCAGGTCAAGCGCAGCTCGGGCTCGCTGGTCGACAAGTTCCGCGGGCTGCCCAAGGGTGCCCGGATCGGCCTGGCCGCCGGGCTCGCCGCCGTGGTGCTCATCGGCACGGTGGCCGCCGCGAGCAGCTTGTTCGGCGGCTCCGGAACGCCCGAGGCCGGGTCCACCAGCCCCGGCCCGAAGACCAGCGCCAGCGCGCCCGCCAGTCCGCAGGCCCAGCCGGTGGTCTACACCGGCAAGGGCTACAAGATCACCTTCCCGATCGGCTGGAAGAAGGGCAGCGGGATCGCCAACGGCATCGAGTACCGCGATCCCAAGGTCACCAACCGCTACGTCCGGGTCCAGGTCTACAGCGGCAAGAACGTGGACAGCGCGGTCGACTCGAAGGTCAAGGACCTCCAGAAGGCCGGCACCTGCGAGACCTACGAGCAGCTGGGCATCACGCCCACCACGCTCGCCGCGCAGGACGGCAGCCAGCTCGAGTACCTGTGCACCCCGAAGGGCCAGGACCAGCGGCACGGGACATATACGGTGATCACCGCGGACGGCAAGACCTACCGCATCCAGACCTCGACCGAGGCCAGCGACTGGGATGAGGCCAAGCCCGTCTTCGAGGAGATCGCACAGACTTTCACCCTGGTGTAGCGCACGGCTCTCCCGATCCCGGGACATCGCGCGGAGCACTGTGCTAAAAATCGCCCATGACCGACCACACCGCGCCAGACCCCGCGCTCACCGAGTCGCTCTTGGCCAGCGTCCGCGCCTGGATCGACGACGATCCCGACCCGGCCGATCGCGACGAACTGACCGCGCTGCTCGACGCGGGCGACACCGCCGAGCTGGCGGACCGGTTCTCCGGGCCGCTGACCTTCGGGACGGCCGGTCTGCGCGGCCCGCTGCGGGCCGGTCCCAACGGCATGAATCTGGCAGTCGTACGCCAGGCGGCGGCGGGCTTGATCAGGTGGTTGCTGGCCAACGAGACGACGGCGGCGGAGCCGATCGTCATCGGATACGACGCCCGGCGGGGCTCGAAGCAGTTCGCGGAGGAGACCGCGCGGGTGGCGACCGGTGCCGGGCTGCGTGCGCTCGTGATGCCCCGGAACCTGCCGACGCCGCTGCTCGCCTTCGCCGTACGCCACCTCGGCGGCAGCGCCGGCGTGATGGTCACCGCGTCGCACAACCCGCCGCAGGACAACGGATACAAGGTCTACCTCGGCGCCCGCCTCGGCGGCGCGCTCGGCGCGGGCGCACAGATCGTCCCGCCCGTCGACGGTGAGATCTCAGACCGGATCGCCGCCGTGACGAAGCTCGCCGACGTGCCTCTCGGCGACGCCGGTGAGCTGCTCGACGAGTCCATCGTGACGGCGTACCTGGACCGGGCGGCGTCGACTGTGGACGCCGACGGACCGCGTGACCTCGTGGTGGCGTACACGCCGATGCACGGAGTCGGCGGCCAGGTGGCGGCCGACGCGTTCGTCCGCGCCGGGTTCGCCGAGCCGCACCACGTCGACGCACAGTGGACTCCGGACGGCACGTTCCCGACGGTCAGCTTCCCCAATCCGGAGGAGCCCGGCGCGATGGACCGGGTGATCGCGCTGGCCAAACAGGTGAACGCCGACATCGCGATCGCCAGCGACCCGGACGCCGACCGGTGCGCCGTCGCGATCCCCGCGCCCGCCTCCCCCGGTGGCTGGCGGATGCTGCGGGGCGACGAGGTGGGCGTCCTGCTCGCCGACCACCTGATGCGACGGGGCCGCCGCGGCACGTACGCCACCACGATCGTGTCGTCGTCGCTGCTCAAGACGCTGACCGCGGAACGCGGCCTCGGGTACGCCGAGACGCTGACCGGGTTCAAGTGGATCTCCCGATCCGCCGCCGACCTGTGCTTCGGATACGAGGAGGCCCTCGGCTACTGCGTCGACCCCGACGGCGTACGCGACAAGGACGGGATCACCGCCGCCCTGGTGGTGGCCGAACTGGCCGCCGGGTTGAAGGCCGAACGGCGTACGCTCGCCGACCGGCTGGACGAGATCGCCGCCCAGCACGGCGTCTACGCCACCGACCAGCTCTCCGTACGCGTCGACGACCTCACCGAGATCTCCGACGCCATGGCCCGGCTGCGGTCGAAGACCCCGACGACACTGCTCGACGAACCGGTGAGCTCCGCCGAGGACCTGCTGCCCGACGCCGACGTCGTGATCCTGCGTACGGGCGAATGCCGGGTCGTCGTCCGGCCCTCCGGCACCGAGCCGAAGCTCAAGGCGTACCTGGAGGTGCGGGAGGCGGTCGTGGACGGCGACCTGGCCGCCGCCCGGGAACGGGCGAGCGCCGCCCTCACCGCTCTGCGTACGGAAACCGCCGCCGCGCTGGGCATCTGGTCGGTCGCGCCCTAACAGTTACCGGTAGGTTGTGAATCCGTGGACGTACTCGTCGTTGATCACCCGCTCGCCCAGTCCCGGCTGACCGCCATGCGCGACGCCCGCACGGACTCCGCGACGTTCCGGGCCGCCCTGCACGAGCTGAGCACCATGCTCGCGTACGAAGCCGCGCGGTCCTTCGCAGCCGAGAAGTATCCGGTGCAGACCCCGGTCGCCACCGCGCAGGGCACCAAGCTGGCCAACCCGCCGCTCATCGTGCCGGTGCTGCGGGCCGGGCTCGGCATGGCGGACGCCGTCCTGGCCCTGCTCCCGGAGTCGTCCATGGGCTTCGTCGGGCTGGCCCGCGACGAGCACACCTTCGAGCCGCGGGCGTACATGGAGTCGCTGCCGGCCGACCTGCGCGGCCTGCCGGTGCTCGTCCTCGACCCGATGCTGGCCACCGGCGGCTCGCTGGAGCACTGCTGCCGGCTGCTGGTCGACCGGGGCTGCACCGACATCACCGTGCTCAGCGTCATCTGCGCGCCCGAGGGCATCGCCCGCCTGGAGGGAACCGGGCTGCCGATCCGGCTCGTCACCGCCAGCGTCGACGAGCGCCTGAACGAGCAGATGTTCATCGTCCCCGGCCTGGGCGACGCCGGCGACCGCCAATTCGGCGGCATGCCCCGCTTCTAACCCCCTCCCCCGGCCTCCCCGGCCCCCCGGCCTCCCCCGCCTCCCCGGCCTCCCCCGGCCTCCCCCGGCCTCCCCGGCCTCCCCGTTGATCATGGAGTTAACTGTTGCGTCGCCGGTGTGTCGCCACCGGAAACTCCATGATCAACCAGTTCGGCGCACCCCCGTTGATCATGGAGTTGACCACCTCGACACGCCGTCGAGACCACAGTTAACTCCATGATCAACGGGGACAGGGGTGGGGGAGGCGGAGCGGGGGCGAGGGGGGCGGGAGCGAGCGGGGCGGGGGTGGAGCGGGAGCGGGGTGGTGGCGCTCGGAGATAGGCTTTCGGGCATGACAGTCACCGCACCTGCGCTTACCGAGGTGACCGGGTCGAATGCCGCCTTGCGGGCGTTCTTGCACGGGTTGCCCGGCGTGGACAAGGTGGGGGCCGACGCCCGTGCCGCCGCGCTCGGCACCCGGTCGATCAAGACGTCGTCGAAGGTGTTCGCGATCGATCTCGCGATCAGCATGGTCGACCTGACGACGCTGGAGGGCGCCGACACCCCCGGAAAGGTCCGGGCGCTGGCGACCAAGGCGCTGCGGCCCGATCCGCTCGACCCGAGTTGTCCTTCGACCGCCGCCGTCTGCGTCTACCCGTCGATGGTCAACGACGTCCGGGAGATCGTGGCCGGTTCGACGGTCAAGATCGCCAGCGTCGCGACCGCGTTCCCGTCCGGTCAGGCGTCGCTCAAGGTGAAGATCGACGACGTACGCGACGCCGTGGCGGCGGGCGCGGACGAGATCGACATGGTGATCAACCGGGGCGCGTTCCTGGCCGGCCGGTATCTCGAGGTGTTCGACGAGATCGTGGCGGTCAAGGGCGCCTGCGGCGACGCCCGGCTCAAGGTGATCATGGAGACCGGCGAGCTGGTGACCTACGACAACGTCCGCCGGGCGTCGTGGCTGTCGATGCTGGCCGGGGCGGACTTCATCAAGACGTCGACGGGCAAGATCTCGCCCGCCGCGACCCCGCCGGTGACGCTGATCATGCTGGAGGCGGTCCGGGACTTCCTCGCGGCCACCGGCCGGCAGGTCGGGGTGAAGCCCGCCGGGGGCATCCGGACGTCCAAGGACGCCATCAAGTACCTGGTGCTCGTGAACGAGACCGCCGGGGACGGCTGGCTGGACCCGCACTGGTTCCGGTTCGGCGCCTCATCGCTGCTCAACGACCTGTTGTTGCAGCGCAACAAGATGAAGACCGGGCATTACTCCGGTCCCGACTACGTCACTCTGGACTGAGCGCCATGGCTGTTTTCGAGTACGCGCCCGCGCCCGAGTCGCGCGCGATCGTCAACCTCAAGCCCTCGTACGGGCTGTTCATCGACGGCGACTTCGTCGAGGGGACGGAGACGTTCAAGTCGATCTCCCCCGCGTCGGAGGAGGTCCTCGCCGAGGTCGCGGACGCGACCGAGGCCGACGTCGACCGCGCGGTCGCGGCGGCGCGGCGGGCGTACGAGAAGGTCTGGGGCCCGATGCCCGGGGCGGAACGGGCGAAGTACCTGTTCCGGATCGCCCGGCTGATCCAGGAGCGCAGCCGCGAGCTGGCCGTCCTGGAGTCGCTGGACAACGGCAAGCCGATCCGGGAGTCCCGGGACGTCGACCTGCCGCTCGTCGCCGCGCACTTCTTCTACTACGCGGGCTGGGCCGACAAGCTCGACCATGCCGGCTACGGGCCGAACCCGAAGCCGCACGGCGTCGCCGGGCAGATCATCCCGTGGAACTTCCCGCTGCTCATGCTCGCGTGGAAGATCGCGCCCGCGCTCGCGGCCGGTAACACGGTGGTGCTCAAGCCGGCCGAGACGACGCCGTTGACGGCGCTGCTGTTCGCCGAGATCTGCCAGCAGGCCGACCTGCCGCCGGGCGTGGTCAACATCCTCACCGGCGCGGGCACCACCGGGGCGGCGCTGGTCAACCACCCGGACGTCGACAAGGTCGCGTTCACCGGGTCGACCGAGGTCGGCCGTCTCATCGCCCGCGCGGTGGCCGGGACCAAGAAGAAGGTCACCCTGGAGCTGGGCGGCAAGGCCGCCAACATCGTCTTCGAGGACGCGGCGATCGACCAGGCGGTCGAGGGCATCGTCAACGGCATCTTCTTCAACCAGGGGCACGTCTGCTGCGCCGGGTCGCGGCTGCTGGTCCAGGAGTCGGTGGCCGACGAGGTGCTCGAATCGCTCAAGCGCCGGATGGCGACGCTGCGGCTCGGCGACCCGCTGGACAAGAACACCGACATCGGCGCGATCAACTCGGCCGAGCAGCTGGCCCGGATCAAGGAGCTGACCGCGGCCGGGTCGCAGGAGGGCGCCGAGGTCTGGTCGCCGCCGTGCGAGCTGCCCGCCCGCGGTTTCTGGTTCGCGCCGACCCTGTTCACCGGCGTCTCACAGGCCCATCGGATCGCCCGCGAGGAGATCTTCGGCCCGGTCCTGTCGGTGCTCACCTTCCGCACGCCGGCCGAGGCGATCGAGAAGGCCAACAACACGCCGTACGGGCTGTCGGCCGGGATCTGGACCGAGAAGGGCTCCCGCATCCTCGCCGTCGCGGATCAGCTGCGCGCCGGGGTCGTGTGGGCCAACACGTTCAACAAGTTCGACCCGACGTCGCCGTTCGGCGGCTACAAGGAGTCCGGTTACGGTCGCGAAGGCGGCCGGCACGGCCTGGAGGCGTACCTTGCCCACTAGAGACAGCGCCACCAAAGACAGTGCGAGGCTGGCGGTCCGGAAGACCTACAAGCTGTTCATCGGGGGCGCGTTCCCGCGCAGCGAGTCAGGCCGCAGCTACGTCGTCACCGACGCGAAGGGGCAGTTCGTGGCCAACGCCTCCCAGGCGTCCCGCAAGGACGCACGCGACGCCGTACTGGCCGCTCGGGGCGCTGTCGCGAAGTGGTCCGGCGCGACGGCGTACAACCGGGGTCAGATCCTGTATCGCGTGGCCGAGATGCTGGAGGGGCGCCGCGATCAGTTCGTGGCGGAGCTGCGGACTTTCGGCCTCGCCGCGGGCGCGGCCACCGCGGAGGTCGAGTCCGCGATCGATCGTTGGGTCTGGTACGCGGGCTGGAGCGACAAGGTCGCGCAGGTCGTGGGCGGGGCGAACCCCGTGGCCGGGCCGTTCTTCAACATCTCCGCCCCGGAGCCGACGGGCGTGGTCGCGATCGTGGCCCCGCACGAGCCCGCCCTGTTGGGGCTGGTCAGCGTGGTGGCACCGGCGATCGTGACGGGCAACACGGTGGTGGTGGTCGCGAGTGAGCCGCGACCGACGCCCGCGATCACACTGGCCGAGGTACTGGCCACATCGGACTTGCCGGGCGGCGTGGTGAACATCCTCACCGGCTCGCCGGCCGAGATCGCGCCGTGGCTGGCGTCGCACTCCGACGTCAACGGCCTGGACCTGGCCGGGATCGAGGACGCGGAGCTGGCCAAGGACCTGGAGATCGCGGCGGCCGACACGCTCAAACGCCTGGTACGCCCGGCTTCGGTGGACTGGTCGGCCGATCCGGGCCTGAGCCGCATGACGCCGTTCCTGGAGACCAAGACGGTCTGGCATCCCAAGAGCTTCGAGGGCGCGAAGGGTACCGCCTACTAGCGCGAGAAGATCACCTAGGGGATGTGATTTGGGGGACGCCTCGGGGGGATTCCCGATCCGTGGGAGAAACCTCGGAAGTAGCTTGATCCCGTGACTGTCCTGGAGATCGCGCGGTTGCAGTTCGCGACCACCACCATCATCCATTTCCTGTTCGTCCTGCTGACGCTGGGACTGGTGACGCTGTTGGTCGTCCTGCAGACGACCTGGGCGATCACGAAGAAGCCGATGTACGAGCGGCAGACCCGCTTCTGGGGTCGGCTCTACGTGATCAACTACTTCCTCGGGATCGCCACCGGCGTGGTCCTGGAGTTGCAGTTCGGGACGAGCTGGAGCGGGCTGTCGCACTACCTCGGCAACGTGTTCGGCGCGCCGCTCGCGATGGAGACGATCATCGCGTTCTTCCTGGAGTCCACCTTCCTCGGGTTGTGGATCTTCGGCTGGGGGCGGCTGAACCGCTGGGTGCACACCGCGTTGATCTGGCTGGTCGCGTTGACGGCGTACGCCAGCGTCTTCTGGGTCATGGTCGCCAACTCGTTCCTCCAGCACCCGGTCGGCTACGACAAGGGCGCCGACGGCGTCATCCGGCTGACCGACATCGGGGCGCTGTTGTCGAACAAGTCGCTGGTGATGGCGCTTCCGCACGTCGTGTTCGCGGCCATCTCGGTCGGCGGCTTCGTGATGGCCGGGATCAGCGCGTGGCACTTCATCCGGCGTACGCAGGAAGTGGAGTTCTTCCGCAAGTCCCTGCGGCTCGGCGTGGTGACCGCGGCCATCGGCGGCTTCTTCGTGGTCGGCTTCGGCTACGCCCAGTACGGCTTCGTGTCCGACCTCCAGCCGACCAAGTTCGGTGACGACGCGGCGAAGGCGGCGGCCGTGGCCGACTTCACCGCCCGGTTCGGCCCCGGCGACTACCACCTGCCCGCGTACGCGAGCACGGCTCTGGGCTTCATGATCCTCATCGGCAATCTGCTGCCCATGGTGATGTTCCTGATCCCGCTGTTCTTCCGGGACTGGATCATCCGCTGGCGGTTCCCGCTCTATCTGCTGCTCCTGGCCATTCCACTGCCGTTCCTGGCGGCCAGCCTCGGCTGGCTGTTCCGGGAGGGCGGCCGGCAGCCGTTCGCGGCGTACGGGCTGCTCCCGTTGCAGGACGCGGTCACGCCAGGCGGCTCGCCCGGCGCGATGCTCACGGCGTACGCGGTCTTCACGACCGTCCTCGTCGCGCTGGCGGTCACCGACTGGGTGCTGATCGCCCGGGCCGCCAACCGAGGCCCGGTGGACCCCGCTCCCGACGCCCTGACCCCGTTGGCCTAAGGACCTGTGATGACTTTCCTGCTCGCACTGCTCTTCGGCGGCTACTTCGTCCTAGGTGGACTGGATTACGGCGTCGCCCTGGTCTCGCGGGGGCGCGCCGACCTCGACCGGGTCGCCCCGGTGTTCCTCGGCAACGAGGTCTGGCTCGTGGGCGCCGTCGGCCTGCTCTTCGGGGCGTACCCGCTGAACGAGGGTGAGCTGCTGTCGCAGCAACGCGTACCGGTCGGGGTGGCGCTGCTCGGCGTGATCCTGGTGACCGCGGCCTACGGCCTCCGGCTGTTCCGGCGTACGCCCGGCGGGGTGGGCCTCCTGGACGGGGTGGCCCGCATCGGCGGGGCGCTGGCCCTGATCGGCTGGGGCGCGGCACTCGGCGGCATCTGGCAGGGCGGCACCTTCCACGTCACAGCGGTGACCGGCGCATGCGCGCTCGGCCTGCTCGCCTTGGGTGGTCTGCACGGTTGGGCGTTCGTCTCCCGCCGCTGGGCGATCTTGGGCGGGACGAGCGTCGTCATCCTCGCGCTCACCTTCGCGGCGGGCAGTGCGGTGGATTGGCACGTTGCCGACTCGGCCACCCTCGACCTGGTCCGACCGGCCGCGTACGCCCTGCTCCCGCTCGTGCTCCTGGCTCAGGCGGCGACCTGGTGGATGTTCCGTACGCGACACCCGCGCCAGGCTCCCGTCGCAAGCTGACCCGGATCTGCTTCACTGCCAGCATGCGGCCTTTCGATCCTCGGCTGCTCCGGGCGGCGCCGGCCGCCCGGGGCGACGCGGCGCTGCTCGCGGCGGCGGGCGCCGGTGTTGCACTGGCCGCCGTCGGATCGGCCTACGCCCTGGCACGGACGCTCGTGGCCGCCGCGGACGGCAGACTCGACGCGGTCGCCCTGGCCGGGTTCGTCGTGGCGCTCGGCCTGCGAGCACTGCTCGCCGCGGCGAGCGGCCTGGCCGCGGCTCGGATGTCGGCCACGGTCAAGGCGCAGCTTCGCGACGACCTGCTCAAGGCGGTCGGCGATCGGGGACCGGCTTGGCTGACCGGGCAACGCGCGGGCGAGTTGGCCACCCTCACCGGACGCGGGCTCGACGCCCTCGACGGCTACTTCACCGGGTACCTGCCGCAGCTGATCCTCGGCGTCACGGTGCCCGCCGCAGTCCTGATCACGCTCGCGGCCAGCGACTTGACCAGCGCGATCATCGTGCTCGTGACACTGCCGCTGCTGCCGATCTTCGGCATCCTCATCGGCTGGCAGACCCAGGCCACCACCGAGCGGCAGTGGCGGCGGCTGCAGATGCTCGGCGGGCACTTCCTCGACATGGTGGCGGGCCTGCCGACGCTGCGGGCCTTCGGCCGCGCGCAGGCCCAGGTCTCCGCCGTACGCAAGATGGCCGACCAGCATCGGGTCGCCACCATGCAGACGCTGCGGGTCGCCTTCCTCTCCGCGCTCGTGCTCGAACTCGTCGGCACGATCTCGGTGGCCCTGGTCGCCGTCCCGGTCGGGCTTCGGCTGCTCAGCGGCAGCCTGACCCTCTCGACCGCGCTGCTCGTGCTGCTACTCACGCCGGAGGCGTACGCGCCGCTTCGCGCGGCGGGCAGCCGGTTCCACGCCAGCATGGAAGGCCTGACCGCGCTCGATCAGGCCTTCACCCTCATCGCCGCCGATTCGCCCGCCGCCGACTCCCTCGCCGCCGACTCCCTCGCCGTCGATTCGGCCCGGATCACGGATCTAGGTCGAATCACTGCCCAAGATTCGACCCGGAACCCTGATCCAGCCCAGAGGGGTCCGGCTCGGGAGCCTGCGGTAGCGCCGGTGGACGCGTCGATACTCGTGCGGGTCGACGGGGTGACCGTCGAGTACGAGCGGGGGCCGGCCCTCAAGGACGCCGTCCTGGAGGTGCGGCGCGGCGACCGGATCGCCCTCGTCGGGCCGAGCGGCGGCGGCAAGAGCACCCTGGTCGGGCTCATGCTCGGCTTCGTCACGCCGACGACCGGCGCGGTGCTGCGGGGGGAAGACGACCTCGACGCCTGGCGGCGGCGCATCGCGTGGGTGCCGCAGAAGGCGCATCTCTTCGCGGCCACCCTCGCCGAGAACATCGCTCTCGGGGCGCCGGACGCGACTCGGACCGAGATCGAGGCGGCGGCTCGGGCGGCGTACCTCGACGAGGTCGTGGCGAGTCTCCCGGACGGCCTCGACACGCCGCTGGGCGAGCGCGGTCACGGCCTGTCCAGCGGGGAACGCCAGCGACTCGCCCTCGCCCGCGCCTTTCTGCGTGTCCAGCGGTACCCGCTGGGCTCCGACGGGCTAGCCGCCCGGCACGAGATAAGTGCTGAATTGATCTTGTTGGACGAGCCCACCTCGCGGCTGGACGCGAAGAGCGAGCAGGCGGTGATCGAGGCGACCGAGCGGCTCATCGCGGATCGGACCGCGGTGTTCGTGGCGCACCGGCCCGCGATGCTGCGGCTGGCCACGCGGGTCGTGCGGGTCGAGGACGGGCGTCTCATCGAACGAGCCGAGGTGCCGGCATGACGTGGGACCTGATCCGGCCGATGCTGTGGCGCCTGGGGGGCGCGGGCCTGCTCGCGACCGTCACGGAGCTGTCCGGCCTCGGGCTCATGGCCACCGCGACGTGGCTGCTCATGACCGCGGCGGGCCAGCCCCCGATCACCGCGCTCACCGTCGCCATCGTCGCGGTCCGCGCCCTGGCGATCTCCCGGGGAGCTTTCCGGTACGCCGAGCGCCTGGCCGGTCACGACGCCGTGCTCCGCATCGTGACCGAGGTACGCGCGCGCGTGTTCGCCTCACTCACGCGGCAGCCCGGGTTGGTGGCGCGCCGGGGTGACGCGCTGTCCCGCATGGTCTCCGATGTGGACGCCGTGCAGGACCTGGTCGTACGCGTCGCGCTGCCGGCCTTCGCGGCCGCTCTGGCCGGCGCCGTGGCCGTGGTGGCCGCCGTCGCCATCGACCCGCTCGCCGGGCTCGTGCTGGCCGTCGGCCTCCTGATCTGCGGCCTGCTGCTGCCCGCGATGGCTGCCCGGATGACGTCGTCCGCCAGTGCCGAACTCGCGCCCCTGCGCGCCGCGTACGCCGTGTCGACGATCGACCTCGTGCACGGTGCTGCTGACCTGGCCGCGTACGGCGCCCGGGAAGCCTTCGAGCAGTCCGCCGCCGGTACGGCCACGCAACTGGCGACGGTGGAGAAGCGCCTGGCCCGGCGGGCACTCGGCGTGGACCTGCTCGGTTCGCTCGTGATCGCCGCGACCGCCGCCGGGGTGGTGCTCGCCGCACTCGCCCAGGACGTCCCCGGCGTCTGGATCGGGGTCCTCGCGGTCGGCACGCTCGCCGCGGGCGAGATCGCGCTTTCGCTGGTCGCCGCCGCTCGCAAGCGCGCCGAGATCTCCGGGGCGCTCGCTCGCCTCCGGCCGCTACTCGCTCCCTCTCCCGCCGCCGCTGCTCCCGCCGCCGCTCCCGCCGCCGCTCCCGCCGCTGGCGCCGGCGCTGGTAAGCGGCAGATCAGGGATATGCATGCTTCCGAGCCCCAAGATCGCATGCATAACCCTGATCTGCCCGAAACCGCCGAGCACGAATCCGCGGAGCGCGAGACGGCGGAGCGCGAGAAGGCGCAGCCGGGCGAGGTGCGGCTGGACGAGGTCACGGTCCGGTACCGCGCGGGCGGCGTACCAGCGCTGGAGGGCTTCTCGCTGACGTTGCCGCCGGGTTCGAAGACCGCCCTGGTCGGGCCGAGTGGTGCGGGCAAGTCCACGGTGCTCGGCCTGCTGTCCGGCGCGATCGCCCCCAGCGACGGCGCGGTCACGTACGCCGGCCGGCCGCTGCCGGAGGAGGCGTACGACTTGGTGGGCGGCTTGTTCGCGGACGCGGCCGTGTTCCACGCGAGTGTCCTGGACAACGTGACGCTGGGCCGTTCGTCCACCCTGGAGGAACGGAATGCCGCCGCCGAGGCGGCCGGGTTGCTCGACTGGATCGAGGCGCAGCCGGACGGCTGGGACACCCTGGTCGGCGAGGAGGGCGCCGCGATGTCCGGCGGGCAGCGGCAGCGGCTGACGCTGGCGCGAGCGCTGCTTCACGCGCCGCCGGTCCTGGTGCTGGACGAGCCGACCGAGGGGCTGGACCCGCAGCACGCGGACGAGGTTCTCCGCCGGGTGCTGGCGTACGCCGGAGACCGGACGGTTGTCCTGGTAACGCACCGAACCGCCGAAACGAGCGCTTTCGACACGGTCGTCACGCTGGCTTAGCCGAGTCGTCTTGGCTGGGTGCCGAGTCAGCTTGGTTGGTGCCGATAGGACCGCGCGACCGATGCGGGCAGTGATCTGAAGGTCACATACTGAAGCATGGTCGCGGAGGACACCCCGCTCGTCCGGCGGGTACGAGATTCGGTGATCGGTGACGACCAGGTCATGTGGGGTCCCTACGGCCCCCGCCGGGTCACGTACGCCGACTACACCGCGTCCGGCCGGGCACTGAGCTTTCTCGAGGACTTCGTCCGGAACGAGGTCCTGCCGAGGTACGCGAACACGCACACCGAGTCCTCCGGCACCGGACGGCAGACGACGCGTCTACGGGAGGACGCGCGGCGGATCATCCACGACGCGGTCGGCGGGGACGAGAACACCGTCGTGATCTTCACCGGGTCGGGGTCGACCGGCGCGATCGACAAGATGGTCGGCATTCTCGGCATCCGGCTGCCGGCCGAACTCGACGACCGTTATCGGCTGCGCGAGCAGATCCCGGCGGCCGAGCGCCCGGTGGTGTTCATCGGCCCGTTCGAGCATCACTCCAACGAGTTGCCGTGGCGGGAGTCCATCGCCGACGTCGTGGTCATCCCCGAGGATCACGACGGCCACATCGACGTCGAGGCGCTGGAACGGGAACTCGTCCGGTACGCCGACCGCCCTCTCAAGATCGGCTCGTTCTCGGCGGCGTCCAACGTCACCGGCATCGTGAGCGACACCCACGGCATCTCCGACCTGCTGCACCGGCACGGCGCGCTGTCGTTCTGGGACTTCGCGGCCGCCGCGCCCTACGTCGAGATCGAGATGTCCGGGCGATGTACGCGGTACCCGCTGGCGTACAAGGACGCGATCTTCCTGTCCCCGCACAAGTTCGTCGGCGGACCGGGCAGTTCGGGCGTCCTGATCGTCCGGCGCGAGTTGCTGCGCAATCGCGTACCGACGGTGCCCGGTGGCGGCACGGTGGACTACGTCAACGCCGTCGAGCACCACTACCTGTCCGACCCCGCGCACCGCGAGGAGGGCGGCACCCCGGCGATCGTCGGCGACATCCGCGCCGGACTGGTCTTCCAGCTCAAGGAGGCCGTCGGGGCCGGAGTCATCCGGGCCCAGGAGGAAGACTTCCTGCGCCGGGCCATCGCCTCCTGGCGACAGGACCCCCACCTCGACGTGCTCGGCAATCTCGAGGCCGAGCGCCTCTCCATCGTCTCCTTCGTGGTACGCGCACCGACGCGTCGCTATCTGCACCACAACTACGTGGTGGCGCTGCTCAGCGACCTGTTCGGGATCCAGTCCCGGGGCGGCTGCTCGTGCGCCGGACCCTATGGGCACCGGCTGCTCGGCATCGACCTGGATCGGTCGCACCGGTTCGAGCAGGAGATCCTCGCCGGCTGTGAGGGGATCAAACCGGGCTGGGTCCGGGTCAGCTTCAACTACTTCATCTCCGAGGCCGTGTACCAGTACATCGTCGAGGCGGTGCACCTCGTGGCGGCGTACGGCTGGCGGCTGCTGCCCGACTACCGGTTCGACGCGCGCACGGGGTTGTGGCGGCACTCCGACGGCATCGTCGAGCCCCCGTTGCGGCTGGATCGGCTGCGCTACGACGCGACCGGCCGGCTCCGGCATCCGACCCAGCACGAGCGCGCCCCCGAGAGCGCATTGCCCGACTACCTCGCGTACGCCCGCGACGTCTTCGACAAGCACGCCGACCGCGCGTACGCCGACGGGACCGCCGGCGCGGGGGTGTCCCCCCGTTTCGAGGAGCTGCGCTGGTTCGAGTTGCCGGACGAATGCCTGGTCACGCCGCGGTGAGACGGCCCGGCGTACACCCTGTGGACAAGTCGCCGATCCGGGCGCACGGACCGTGCGTCCAACGACTAGGGTTGTGCGTTGAGTCACCGACAGGACAGTCCAGGAGGACGCAGTGGCGGAGGAACCCACCGAGTTCTGGGGCGAATTGGCCATCGACCCGGTCGAGATCGCCTTGCCGCGCGGGAGCGGCTTCACCCTGCGGGCGTACCGATCGTCGACCACCTTCACGCCGACGGACGTCTCCGAGCGGCCCGAGGACGACGACCCCTTCGCGCGTAAGCCGGACGCCGCTCTCGAGGACGACGAGGAAGAGCTGCCCGACTTCGACGAGGAGGAGCTGACCCGCCAGGCGCTGGGCCAGGCCGACGAAGACGAGGCCGCCGGCAAGCCCCGCAAGGCTTCCGACACCAGCGTCGACCTCGAGCCGATCGACGACGAGGAGGCGGCCGAGGCCGCCGAGTCCGAGGACGAGGAAGAGGCGGCCGAGGAAGAGGCGGAGGACGTCGAAGAGGTCCCGCTCTTCCTCACGCACAGGGGCAAGCTGCTGCTCTTCAAGAGCGCGGAAGGCCTGGTCGAGTTCGTGAAGTCGGGCGCGGCGAACGACATGTCCCAGTTGCCGGAATGGGAGCGCCTGACCGACGAGATCGACGTCGAGCAGCTCACGCCGGCCGATGACGACACCTACGAGCTCGACCTCGTCGTCGAAAACCTGCGCGGCGGGCATGACGCCTGGGACCCGAACCTCATCCTCAGCGCGGGCGAGGTCTCCCGGGACATCGCCTACTCGCTGCGCCTCAACGACGTGCTGGGCATGCTGTCCCCCGGTTCGCCCCTGGACGACCTCGACGAGGCGCTCCGGTCGGCCGGCTCGGGCGGCGTCGGCGGGTTCCTCGCCAAGCGGCGGGTCCGCAAAATCGGGGCACAACAGGCAAGTCTCGGCTGGCGAACGGTGATCGGCAAGATCTCCGGCATCGTGGACTGGCGCGACTGACAGTTCCAAGGCAGCATCAAACCTTGGCACACGACAGTCCCGGGAGGAGGACGACGCCGTGGCGCTCGTTCGGGTGTATTGCGGTTTGGCTTCGGCCGACACAGGGGTGGCCGGCGACGAAGGCTGGCTGACCGCCGCGGTCGTCGACGATTCAGGCCGTCTGCTTGAGGTCTGCGAGATCGGCGACGACGCGAACGGGTACGCGACGCTCAGCAGCCTGCTCGCCGAGCGCTCCAGCGCGCCGTCGGGCGTGGCG
Source organism: Hamadaea sp. NPDC051192 (assembly GCF_040682475.1). Lineage (NCBI taxonomy): Bacteria > Bacillati > Actinomycetota > Actinomycetes > Micromonosporales > Micromonosporaceae > Hamadaea > Hamadaea sp. NPDC051192. Next base: position 65,632 of record NZ_JBFBAZ010000011.1, on the reverse strand, counting down.
GTCGCCGCCGACAGCGACGATCACCTCGTCACCATGCTGCTGACGACGGCGGGCCGTCCGTTGTCCGTCGTCGACGACGACGCTGCCGACGACTACGCCGAGCGCTTCGCCGACGACGAGTCCCAGGAGGAGATCGAGTCGGAGCCGGCCGAGCGCCGGGCCGTCGGTCTCGCCCGGGCGCTCCAGGCCGGTGCATTGTCGGCCCAGGCTGGTCCGGCTCCTCGGGATCTGGCCGGGCTCAAGCCCGTGCTCTCCGCCCACTCGGCGCTGACGCACGGCCGCCACGGCGCGGCCGGCGCCCTGCGCGAGGTGCTTCGCGAGCTGTATCCGGCGGCGCTCCGGGCGTACCCGGACCCGGCGGAGCCGGTGGCGCTGACCATTCTGGACCTCCTTCCCGAACCCGGTCTGCTCGCCGCCCCGGCCACCGGCCGCAACCGTGACACCGCCCTCGCCGTCGACTCGGTCGCCGCTCAGGTCGCCGCGTCCGGCGTCACCGACCACGCCAGCGCGCTGGAAGCAGTGACCGCGTTGCGCGTCGCGATCGCGGAGACCCCCCGCCGCGGCGGGGTGACCAAGCATCTGACCAGTGCCATCGCCGAGACCGTCCGGCAAGCGGTGGCCGCCGTCCGAGCCTGCGACGCGGCCTGCGCCGCCCTCATCGACTCGGTCGCGGCCCGGGTCGCGACCCCGGCTCCGGCCAAGGGCCGGCGGGCCGCCACCCCGATCACGCCTCTGCGGGCGGTTCGTGAGGCGCCCGAGCCGCCGGTCACGCGCATTCCGGCCGCTCGCCGCAACCGAGCGCCGCTGGCTCCGGTCTCGGCCAGCCCGGTCTCGGCTGAGCCGGTCTCGGCCGCTCCGGCTACCGTGACACCTGTTTCGGCGACGCCCGTCTCGGCAACACCCGTCTCCGCGACGCCCGTCTCGGCAACGCCCGTCTCCGCGACGCCGGTCTCGGCAACGCCCGTCTCGGCAACGCCGGTCTCCCCGGCGGCCCCGCTGCCGCCCGGCTTCGAGCCGACTCCGGCCGTGGGTGTGCCGATGGTGCAGCCGACCGCCGCCCAGCCCATCATTCAGCCGGCCGCGCCGCAGCCGATGGCGCAGCCGGTCGTCCAGCCACAGCCCGTCGCAGCTCAGCCGGTCGCGGCTCAGCCCGTGTCGGCTCCGCAACCGGTGGCACAGCCGGCCCACCAGCCGCAGCCCGTCGCCGTCGCGCAGACCGCCGTGCCGCAGCCGGTGTCGGGCCAGCCGATGCCGACCCGGCAGCCGCAGGCCATGCCGATGGCGCAGCCCGCCGCCAACCCGGTGCCCGCGCAGCGCGTACCGGTCGAGCCCGAGCCGCTGCCGTCCCGGATCACTCCGGCGGAGACCGGCGCGCCGTTCGTGCCGAAGCTCAGCCAGGCCGCGATCAACAACGCGCGGGCCGAGCGACTCACCGCGCCGCCCGCCGAACCCCTGCTCGCCGCGTTGGACGAGCAGGGCGCCGGAGCCGCCGCAGCCGAGATCGTGTTCCCGCTGAGCCGCCCGGCCGCCCCGGCCAACGGCGGCGAGGTGCCGGGCGCCCGATCGTCCTGGCCGCTGCTCGGCGACCGGGACGAGCCCGAGGCGTACACGCCGGAGCAGCCGGAGGTCCGCGACTTCGGGACCGGCGGCTACGACAAGGTCACGCCGCCGTGGCTCGCCGACGACCTGAAGCTGCCGGAGCCGCCCGCGTTGCGCCTGGTCGACGCGGCCGCGCTCGACGAGCCGCTGCCGGGTCGGGTCCGCCGCAGTAGTGGTCCCGACCCGTTGGACGCCAACGTGTCGATGCCCGATGACGCCGACGGCGACCTGCTGATCTTCTCCACCGTCCGGTCCGCTTGGTTCACCGGGCAGGCCGACGAGGCCGTCGAGGACGAGCCGACCTGGAACTCCGAGATGGACCTCGGCTGGCAGGCGGCGCAGCACGCCTCGCACCCGGACATCGTCGAGCAGACCCGGGCCGGGCTGCCCAAGCGCGTACCGCAGGCCAACCTGGTGCCGGGATCGCCGATCGCGGCGCCCGAACGCCCGCTGCAGATCGTGCGCGACCCGCAGCGGCTGGCGCAGCACACCTCGGGCTACTTCCGGGGTTGGCGTCGTGGCCAGGAAGTCAACGGTTACGCCGTCGGCGGCCGGCCGGGCCGGGAGTCGGCGGGTGGCTGGGACTTCAGCCGGGACAACGACCGCGACGACCGCGACGACTACGGCTACCGAACCGCTGGATACGGCAGGTAGCATTCGAACCTCTTTGCCAAGCCCTACCCGTGAAGTAAGCCACACGGACGGGGCTTGACCTTACCTGCGGCGAGGCGAGAGCATACGCCAGCAGCAGTTTCAGGTTCGGAGGCGGTTCATGAGTGTCACCCGACGCGGATTCCTGTCCCTGGGAGCCGCGGTGGCAGCGGGGTCGGCGCTCACCGGTTGTGGCGTCCTCAACGGTTCGTCGGCGACGGCCACCGAGAACAAGGTGCTGAGCACGGACCCGATCCGGGTCGGCGCGACGCTGGAACTCTCGGGCAGCGGCACGGTCTCCGGCCGGCTGCAGGAGCGCGCCATCGCGATCGCCCTGGCCGAACTCAACGTCGACGGCGTACGCGTCGGCGACAGCTATCGCAAGCTCGACGTGGTCATCCGCGACAACCAGAGCGACGCCGCGACCGCGACCGCCGTCGCCGAGGAGTTCGCCGAGATGGGCGTAGCCGCCATCATCGGCGGCCTGAGCGCCGAAGCCGCGTTCGCCACCCTCAAGGTGGCCGAGGCGAAGCACGTGCCGTACCTGTCGTTCTGCGCCGCCGACGCCATCTCCATTCCGTTGAGCACGCGGAAGTTCACCTACAAGCTGGCGCCGAACGCCTCGGACGTCGGGACTCGGCTGGCCCGCCGCATGCGCGCCGCCGGCCAGCGGGACGTCGTCATCCTCTCCACCGACGACACGCTCGGTTCTGACGGCGTACGCGCGACCAAGGCAGCCCTGACGGCGGCTGGACGCAAGTTGGTGGACACGGTCGAGCTGGCCGCCTCGGGCAAGGACTTCGCCGGAGCGGCCGCCCGGGCTGTCGAGGAGAAGCCGGACGCGGTCGTCGTCTGGACGTCGCCCGCCAACGCCGTACGCGCTGTGCAGGCGCTCAAGGACACCGACGAGAACCCGGCGATCTACCTGCCGCCGACCGCGATCGACGACGACACCTTGAAGGAGGACAACGCCTCCGTCATGGAAGGCGTGTACGTCCTCTACTCGCCGGTGCTGGCCGGGGCGCCGTTCATCGTGAACACCGCCAGCGGCCGGGAGATCCGGCTGTTCGTCAACCGCTACAACCAGGAATACGGCGCGTTCAGCGGCTGCATGCCGTACGCCGTCGACGCCTTGGCGCTGGTGGCCGCGGCCGCCCGGCGCGTCTCCACCGTGGAGGGGCGCCGATTGCGGGGTGCGCTGGAGTCCACCCCCTACGACGGTGTCGCCGGGGCGTACGGCTTCAGCCCGATCGACCACGGCGGGATGGCCCCCGAAGTGCTGGCCCTGTTCCAGGCCAAGGGCGGGGCCTGGCAGCGCCTCTGAGGCCCGCTCAGCCCACGGAACACGCAAACGAAAGAGCGGCCTCCCGCGTAGGGGGCCGCTCTTCTCGTCGTGACCGGCGTCAGGCCGGAATGCCGGTACGCGTCCGCCGCATGTTCAGCACGTATTCCACCAGGCCGATGAGCACCTGCTTGGTGGACTCGCGGCCACGGGCGTCACACGGCAGCACCGGGACCTCCGGGGAGATCGCGAGCGCGTCGCGAACGTCCTGCTCGGAGTGGAACTGCGTACCGTCGAAGCAGTTGATCGCCACGACGTACGGCAGCTTGCGATGCTCGAAGAAGTCGATCGCCGCGAAGCAGTCGGCCAGCCGCCGGGTGTCGACGAGGACGACCGCGCCGATCGCGCCGCGGACCAGCTCGTCCCACATGAACCAGAACCGCGTCTGGCCCGGCGTACCGAACAGGTACAGGATCAGGTCGCGGTCGATCGAGATCCGGCCGAAGTCCATCGCGACCGTGGTCGTCGTCTTGCCCGGCACCTGCCGGGTGTCGTCGACCCCGACGCCCGCGGACGTCATGATCGCTTCGGTGGTCAACGGGGTGATCTCCGATACCGACCCGACCAGCGTGGTCTTGCCCACGCCGAAGCCACCGGCGATGACGATCTTCGCCGAGGTCACCCGTCCCACGTTAGGACGGTGCGACATTTCAGAGCCTCCGAAGTCCACTCAGCACCCTCTCCAGCAACTCAGTGCCTACTGCGTCATTGGTCTCGAACGAGGTCGGCTCATAGACCGCGACGAGACCATCTGCGGCCATATCAGCGATGAGAACCCGCGCCACGCCGAGCGGCAGCTGCATCCGCGCCGCGATCTCGGCCAGCGACTGCAGGCGGCCGTCGCACAGTGAGGCGATGTGCTGGTGTTCCCGGCCCGCGCCTTTGGTCGACTGCGTCGACCGGCCACGCATGGTCGTCTCCACCAGCGCTTCGATCGCGATCTCCAGCCTGGGCCGGGTGCGACCTCGGGTAACGGCGTACGGCCGAACCAGCGCACCGGTCGGTTCTTCGCGTTCAACCATCTAGCCGTTCACCCCCTTCCAAACCCGCCGTGGACCCTCCACTGCGGGTTCGTACCGCGCGCGTCCTCAGTTGAGCATGCCCGCCGCCGCCCGCGGGGCCGGCGTGAGCGCATCGCCCACCCGATCCACCAGCAGCGCCATCTCGTAGCCGACCTGACCGACGTCGCAGCTGCGCGCGGCGAGAACGGCGAACGAGGAACCGTCCGAAATGGACATCAGGAACAGGAACCCGTTGTCCATCTCCACGACGGTCTGCAGGACAGCCCCGCCCTCGAAGCATCGCGCGGCGCCCTGGGTCAGGCTGACCAGGCCGGAGGAGATCGCCGCCAACTGGTCGGCGCGGTCCCGCGGCAGGTCACGTGACGACGCCAGGAGCAGGCCGTCGGCGGAGACTGCGACCGCGTGGGCGACTCCCGGGACGCGATCCGCGAAGTTGGCGAGGAGCCAACCCAGATCCTGCGTTGATGTCATGCCTCATGCTCCTTGCCACCTTGCCGCCCGTTCGGGTTCGAACCAGCGGTCGAGTCATCGTCTTTCTGCTGCGTACGGCCTCGCTGCACACCGCGGTGGTATGCGGAGAGCAGGCCGCGAACACCTTCGGGCGTACGCCGGTCCAGCGTCGTGCCGCCCTTGTCCACACCGCCCGGGACCAGCTGCGCCATCGGAACACGCTTGGGCAGGCCGGAGCCGGTAACTTCGGTCGAATCCTCGTTCGAGGCGGACGCGGCCGCCGTGGCCGCCTTCCAGCCGTCGTCGGCGATCGTCTGCCAGCTCGGCGCGTACGGCGCCGGAACCGTGTACCCCGTAGGGCGGTCGTTGCTCCCCATGCCTGCACTACCCGCCATCGTGCTCGAACGCTGTTGCTCTCCGTCCCGAGCGCCCCCACCGGCGATCGTCGGATACTGCCCCGTGGCCTGCTCGGTCGCGGGAACGGTGGCGTACGGCCCGGCGGCCGTCTCCGCGGTGATCCGCGGGATCTGCGCGGTGGCCGAGGCGTCGGCCGCGTCGGCCAGTTCGCCGGCGGCCGGCTTGCGCGTCCGGAACCAGGCCGACTCCAGCTCCCGGAAGATCGGCAGCTCCATCGTCTCGTCCGCGGGCGGCACGTGACGATCCGGCATGGCGGGCGCGGGCGGCACGTACGCGAGGGTCGGCCGCGGCTCCGCCCCGGCCGTCGGAACGGCCGGGTAGTCAGACGTCCGCTCGGTCGGGCGCTGCGGCAGCGGCTCGCCGACCGACGGTGTCGTCGGGACGTTGGGCGTCGTCGGCATGGTGACCGGCGGCCAGACCGGCAGCGACGGCGCGGTCGGCGATGCGCTCGCCGGGCCGCTGACCGGGGTCGAGCTGACCGGAGCCGAGCTGACCGGTACGCCGCTGACGGGGTATCCGCTGACCGGAGCGCCGCTCACCGGGTATCCGCTGACCGGGACACTGCTGATCGGCGGGGTGCCCGTCGTGGGCATCGCCTCCGGCGAGGTCGGCATCTGGCGCGGGATGCCCACGCCGTCCGACATCAGTTCGCCGTCGACCGTCCAGCTCTCCTGCGGCCGGCGAGTCGGTAGCGGGTCGTGGTCGGCCGGGCCGGATCCGTTGACCGGGCCGGCCGGGGCGGCCGGGCGGCCGTTGACCCCGGTGAGGTCGGACCACGCCGGCATCGAGCGGCCGTTGACGGGCTCGGGCATCGGCGGGACGTTCGGGGCGGCCGGCGCTTCGAAGATGCGCGGCGGCTGCTGCTCGTACGCCGGACGCTGAGCCTGGCCCGGACGCTGGCCCGGCGCCTGGCGCTGCACCGGCCCGCTCTCCAGCGCCAGCGGCTGGGCGAACGGGGAACGCGGCGGCGTCTGGGCCGGCGGAGCCTGTGGCGTGACGGGCCGGCTCGGGGCCTGACCGCGCCCGGACAGCGCCCGCGGCACAAGCACGGACTGCGGCAGCGTGACGTCGGCGATGGTGCCCCGGTCGGTGGCGGGTCGCAGCTCGGTCTTGACGCCGTGCCGGGCGGCGAGCCGCGCGACCACGACCAGACCCATCATCCGGGAGACCGCCACGTCCACCATGGGCGGCGTGGCGAGCCGCTCGTTGATGTCGGCGAGCATCTCGTTGGAGATGCCGATGCCCTGGTCCTCGACGTAGAGGACGGCGCGGTCGCCGACCCGCCGCGCCTCGACCATGACGATCGAGTCCGGCGGCGAGAACGCGGTCGCGTTGTCGAACAGCTCTGCGACGAGGTGGACGAGGTCGTTGACGGCGTGCGAGGCGACCTCGATGTCCCGGTCGACCGTGCCGAACTCGATGCGGGTGTAGTGCTCGACCTCGGACTGCGCGGCGCGGAGCACGTCCACCAGGGACGCCGGGTCGCGCTGGACGCGGGTCGAGTCGGCGCCTGCCAGCACCAGGAGGTTTTCGTCGTTGCGGCGCATCCGGGTGGCCAGGTGGTCGAGCTGGAACAGCTCGGCCAGCCGGTCCGGGTCCTCCTCGCCGCGTTCGAGCCGGTCGAGGTGGCCGATGAGCCGGTCGACCAGGATCTGCGAACGTCGGGCCAGGTTGACGAACATCGTCGCGACGGAGGACCGCAGGGCGGCCTGCTCGGCCGCGGTACGCACGGCTTCCAGGTGGACGGCGTTGAACGCCTCGGTCACCTGGCCGAACTCGTCCTTGCTGCGGACCGGCAGCGGGTCGGCGATCTGCGTCGCGACCTGGGCCGGGGACAGCTGCGCGGAGATCGACGGATCACGCAGCCGGGCGACCGCCTGGGGCAGCCCGTACTGGGCGACGTTGAGCGCGCCGTGCCGCAGTTCGCGCAGCGACCGGGCCATCGACCGGGCCACGAGCCAGGCGAACAGGATCGCCAGGATCAGCGCGCCCAGCAGCAGACCGGTCTGCACCAGGACCTGCCGGGTGACGTCGTCCCGGACACGGGTCGCCTCGCTGGCCGCGTCGGCGTCGACCTTCTCCTCGACCTTGCGGACGAGGTCGGCCGCCTCGGAGTGCGACTGGTCCCAGTTCTGCGCGGTGAACGTCAGGGTGGACATCTGCGGCGAGCTCATCGACTCGATCAGCCCCTGGTCGAGGCTGACCTCTCGGAATGCCCGGCCGCTGGTGCGGGTGGTCCAGATCTCGAACTCGTCCGCCGTCGCGAGCAGCTTGAACGCGTTGAAGGCCTGCTCGGAACCCATCAGGGTGGCGATGTAGTCGTCCTTCATCTGCGTCGTCATGGTGCCGCTGGCGAACGCGTTCAGGACGATGATCCGCTTCTGCGCCTGATATTCCTTGTACTTGGCGAGCTGCGCGCCGGCCTGCATCCGCTCGGACAGCGAGGTGTCGCCGGCCAACCGTGCGGTGTAGTCCCGCAGCTGGTTCAGGTCGCCGATGATCGAGCTGTAGGTCGAGGCGACGTCGCTGGCCTGGGACTTGGCGTTCTTCGTGCCGTCCCGGACCGGGCCGAGCGCCTGCAGACCCTGGGTGACGTTCTCCAGCGTCGCGGTGAACTTGGCGGGCAGGTCGGTCGTCGACAGCGACTGCACCTGCTGGAGGTAGTCGTCCTTGGCCTTGTCCGTCGCGGTGATGACCTGGTCGAGCGCGCTCAGCGCGGTCTGCCGGGCCGCCTTGTCGGTGCCGGCGCCCAGCGCCATGACCGCCTTGGCCCGTTCTTCCTGCAGCTCATGGGCGAGCTCGCCGGCCTCGGTGTTGACGTTCGCGAAGGTACGCGCACGGTCCGCCAGCTCGACCGTATCCATCTGGCCGACCAGACCGTTGACACCGACGACGATGGTGGCCAGCGTCGGCACCACCATGATGAGGCCAAGTTTGGCCCAGATGGGCATGTCCCGGAGTCGACCCGCCGGTCGACGGAGACGCGAAAGGACCGAACTATCCGATCCTGGCCGCTTGCTCACGTCACCGTCCTTCCCACAACGGGCCGCCCTCGGCCCGCAGCGCTCGCTGGCCCCGCACACGCTACCCACAGTCGTGGGCGATCCGCCACGCCGTTGCTCAGCAATCAACTGCCGACCGTGTTAGGCCGGACCCCCGAGATTCCATCACGTTGGGCGATAAAGCAAAAGGCCAGCCTGCCCCAGTTCCCACAACTGGGGAGAAACATCAGGACACTTGGGTAATACCGCGCCTGCGACATCCCACCAAGAGTGACTGAAGGTGACTACGCGGTTCCGATCAGCTTCGCGTACGCGGGTTTGATGGTGTCGTTGATGATGGCCAGTCGCTCGTCGAACGGGATGAACGCGCTCTTCATCGCGTTGATGGTGAACCACTGCAGCTCGGCCCAGCCGTAGCCGAACGCCTCCACCAGCAGCGCCATCTCCCGGCTCATGGACGTCCCGCTCATCAACCGGTTGTCCGTGTTGACGGTGGCCCGGAAGCGCAGATCCCGCAGGAGGCCGATCGGGTGCTCCGCGATCGACGGGGCGGCTCCGGTCTGGACGTTCGACGAAGGACAGAGTTCGAGCGGGATCCGCTTATCCCGGACATATGCCGCCAACCGCCCGAGCCGCCGGCCGCCGCCAAGCCCACCGGCCGCCTCCGCCGGGCCGATGTCGTCCACGATCCGCACCCCGTGGCCGAGCCGGTCGGCGCCGCACCACTGAATGGCCTGCCAGATCGAGGGCAGGCCGAAGGCCTCGCCGGCATGGATGGTGAAGTGAAAATTCTCACGTTGTAGATATTCGAAAGCATCGAGGTGTCGGGTCGGCGGGTAACCCGCCTCAGCTCCGGCGATGTCGAAGCCGACCACCCCGGCGTCCCGGTAGGCCACGGCCAGCTCGGCGATCTCCATCGACCGGGCGGCGTGCCGCATCGCCGTGAGCAGGCAGCCGATCCGGATCGTCCGGCCCAGCGCGGCGGCCTGGGCGGTGCCCTCGGCGAACCCGGCCAGCACCGCCTCGACCACCTCGGCCAGCGTCAACCCGTTCTCCAGGTGCTGCTCCGGGGCGTACCGGACCTCGGCGTAGACCACGCCGTCCAAGGCCAGGTCGAGCGCGCACTCGGCGGCCACCCGGCGCAGCGCCGCCGCGGTCTGCATGACCGCCACGGTGTGCCCGAAGGTCTCCAGGTAGCGCTCCAGCGAACCGGAGTCGGCGGCGGCGGAGAACCAGCGCCCGAGCGCGTCGGGATCGGTCTCCGGCAGCTCATGGCCGATCTCGGCGGCCAGCTCGACGATGGTCGCGGGTCGCAGGCCGCCGTCGAGGTGGTCGTGGAGCAGGGCCTTCGGGGCGTTGACGATCTCGGCGTAGCTGGGTGCGACCATGTGATGACGATATCGGAGAGAAACTTGATCCACACCGTACTGGCCGCCCTGCGCTGCCCGGTCTGCCACGAGGCGCTCCACCGGTCCGACGGCTCGCTGCGCTGCCCGCGCGGCCACAGCTTCGATCGCGCCCGGCAGGGCTACGTGCACCTCGGCACGGGCCGCAAGCTCCCCGAGGGCGACACGGCCGACATGGTCGCCGCCCGTTCCGCGTTCCTGCAGGCCGGTCACTACCAAGGGGTACGCACGACGGTGGCGGGCTTCGTCCCCCCGTCGGCAGCGCTGATCGCGGACATCGGCGCGGGGACCGGCTACTACCTGGCCGGCGCGCTGGACGCCGCCCCCGACGCCGCCGGGATCGCCCTCGACGTGGCGAAGCCCGCGCTGCGCCGGGCGGCTCGCGTACACCCCCGAGCCGAGGCGGTCCTCGCCGACGTGTGGGCTGGACTGCCGCTGGCCGACGGGTGTCTCGACGTCCTGCTGAACGTCTTCGCGCCCCGCAACGGCGCGGAGTTCCGTCGTGTCCTGCGCCCGGACGGCCGCCTGGTGGTCGTCACGCCGCTGCCGCGGCACCTCGCCGAGCTGCGGGAGCGCTACGGCCTGCTCGACGTCGACCCGGACAAGGCCGAGCGGCTGGCCGCCACGCTGCGTGAGTTCGACCTGGTCGGGGCGGCGGAGCTGGAGTTCCCGCTCCGGCTGACCCCGGACGAGGTACGCGCCCTTATCGGGATGGGTCCCAACGCCTTCCACTCGGCCGTCCCGGACGCCGACGCCGTCACCACGGTCACCGCCGCCGTCCGCGTCGCCGCGTACGCCCCCGCCGGCGGTTAGCTAGCTAGGTGGAGAGGTCGATCTCTTCCCAGCCGCCGGGCGGATCCTGATAGGGCCCGGAGAACACGACCGCCCATTCCAGACCCCACCGGCGCTGACCGATCGCCGCCGACCCCAGTACGCCCGGCCGGTCGCCGCCCGCGGCCTCCACCGCGAGGAACGCCCAGTCGAGGCAGTAGTAGAGGTCGAGGACGGCCGCCACCAGTTCCGTCTCCCGGGGTGCCGGCAGCATCCGGGCCCGCCAGTGGGCGAAGGACTCCCCCGCCGCGAAGTCGGGCAGCAGCGGACCGTGCGGGTCGGGCGGGTTGGTCGGGTCGAGCCGGCGGCTCAGCCCGAGGACCCAGGTCAGCGCCGCCAGCGCGTCCAGGTGCAGGGCGAAGGCGTGGTGATCGCCGACGCCGCCCTTGATGAAGTCGAACTCGAAGTCGGTGACCTCGTCGTTGAGTCGGTTCTCGTCCAGCCAGGCGAGCGCGATCTCGGGCGGCATGCCGAAGCAGCGTTCCAGGATGACGGCGAGGACCGCGGCGCGGGCCTCGATCTCCCGGGTGGGGCGCAGCGACACCAGGTCGCCGGGCTCCCAGACGAACGGGAAGGTCTCCGGCGGCAGCGGCAGGCCCAGTCGTTGCAGTTCCGCTAGGTTGGCGAGGCGCGTGGCGACCGGGTCAGGGGCGAGGACTTCGGCCACAGCCCTACGCTACCCGGTCGATCACGAGCGGCTGAGCGGCGACGACGGCGTCCGAGAAGGTGAACGCGCCGGTCGCGTCGGCGAGCGCGGCCGGAATCCGGGCCGGGTCGTCGGCGTGCAGTTCGCAGAGGACGTCCCCGGCGTTCACCAGGTCGCCCGGCTTGACCTTGAGCAGTACGCCGGCGCCCTCGCTCACCGGGTCCTCCTTGCGGGCCCGGCCCGCGCCGAGCCGCCACGCCGCCAGGCCGACGCCCATCGCGTCCACGCCCGCCACGTGACCGGCCTGCGGTGCGCGTACCACTTCGATCTCCTTGGCCCGCGCGAGTGGTGCGCCGGAGTCGCCGCCCTGGGCCGCGATCATCTCCCGCCACTTGTCCATGGCGCGGCCGTCGCGCAGCGCGGCGGCCGGGTCGGCCTCGATGCCCACGGTCGCGAGCATCTCGCGGGCCAGCGCGAGGGTGAGTTCCACGACGTCGGCGGGGCCGCCGCCGGCGAGCACCTCGAGCGACTCCTCGACCTCGAGCGCGTTGCCGACGGCCAGGCCGAGCGGAGTGCTCATGTCGGTGAGCAGCGCGACCGTGGTGACGCCGTGGGCCTTGCCCAGCTGGACCATGGTCTGGGCCAGTTCGCGGGCGCCGTCCACCGACTTCATGAACGCGCCCGAACCGACCTTCACGTCGAGGACCAGGGCCGAGGTGCCCTCCGCGATCTTCTTGCTCATGATCGAGCTGGCGATCAACGGGATGGCCTCGACCGTGCCGGTGACGTCGCGGAGCGCGTAGAGCTTGCGGTCGGCCGGCGCGAGCCCTTCGCCGGCCTGGCAGATCACCGCGCCGACTCGGGCGAGCTGGGCGATGAACTCGTCGTTGGACAGCGCCGCCCGCCAGCCTGAGATCGATTCCAGCTTGTCGAGCGTGCCGCCGGTGTGGCCGAGTCCGCGCCCGGACAACTGCGGCACGGCCGCGCCCAGCGAGGCGACCAGCGGCGTCAACGGCAGCGTGATCTTGTCGCCGACACCGCCGGTGGAGTGCTTGTCCACGGTCGGCCGGGGCACGCTCGACAGGTCGAGCCGCTCCCCCGACGCGATCATCGCGGCGGTCCACCGGGCGATCTCCCCGGGCGTCATGCCTCGCAGCAGGATCGCCATGGCCAGCGCGGACATCTGCTCGTCCGCGACCGACCCCTTCGTGTACGCGTCGACGACCCAGTCGATCTGCTCATCGCTGAGTACGCCGCCGTCCCGCTTGGCGCGGATCACGTCGACTGCGGCGAATCCCATGGTGGTGCCTCTCTTACTGAACTCTCCCGTTGATCATGGAGTTAACCGTGGTCTCGACGGTGTGTCACGACCGGAAACTCCATGATCAACGGGACTTACCAAGGTGGGGCGACGAGCAGGTGGTTGCGGACTATAGGTAGTCCGGGCCGAAGGCGCCCGGGAGGAGCGTGCCGACGGTGGTGTGCCCGTCGGCCGTCTCGACCTGGCAGTCCGGTCCGCCGTGCTCGTACAGCAACTGCCGGCAGCGCCCGCAGGGCGTCAGCGGTTCCCCGTCGCGGTCGACGCAGGAGACCGCCACCAGCCGCCCGCCACCGGTGCGGATCAGGTCGCTGACCATGCCGCACTCCGCGCACAGGGTCAGCCCGTAGGAGGCGTTCTCCACGTTGCAGCCGCTGACGACCCGGCCGTCCTCGACCAGCCCCGCCACGCCCACCGGGAACTTCGAATACGGGGCGTACGCCCGATGCATCGCCTCGACGGCGACCTTCCGGAGTGTGCCCCAGTCGATTCCGCTCATCAATGACCCTTCTCGTACGGCTTGCCGTCGGCGGCCGGCGCGCGTACCCGGCCGACCAGTCCGGCGACCGCGAAGATGGTCGCGATGTAGGGCAGCATGTTCAGGAAGTCGCTCGGGATCGGGGTCGCGATGGAGCCCAGCGTGGTCGCGAGCGCTCCGGCGAAGCCGAAGAAGAGCGAGGCGAACAGGGCGCCGATCGGCTGCCACCGGCCGAAGATCATGGCCGCCAGCGCGATGAAGCCCGCGCCGCCGGTCAGGTTCTTCGTGAAGCTCGTCGCGGAGACCATGGAGAAGTACGCCCCGCCGAACCCGGCGACCGCCCCGGCGATCAGCACGTTCGTGTAGCGCAACCCCAGGACGCGTACGCCCAGCGTGTCGGCGGCCTTCGGGTGCTCGCCGACGGCTCGCGTCCGCAACCCCCACCGGGTGCGGTAGAGGGCGATCGTGACCACGGCGACCAGCACCATCGCGGCGTACGTGAGAATCGTGCCCTGGAACAGCGCCGGTCCGATGATCGGGATCTTGGACAGCAGCGGGATGTCCCACTCCGGCAGCCGCGGCGGCGAGTTGTACGCCTGGGTGTCCGACCGCATGATCTGCTCGTACAGGTAGCCGGTGATGCCGAGGGCGAACGTGTTGAGCACGATGCCGATCACGACCTGATCCACCAGGTACCGGATGGCGAACACCGCGAGCAGCGCCGAGATGATCACGCCGCCGACCGCCGCCGCCAGCAGGCCGACCCAGTAGCTGCCCGCGACCGAGCCGAGGAAGGCGCCGAGGAACGCACCGGTGAGCAGCTGACCCTCGATCGCGACATTGACGACGCCGGTCCGCTCGCACAGCACACCGCCGATCGAACCGAAGATCAGCGGCAGCGCCGCGAGCACGGTCAGCTGCGCCAACGAGCCCAGCGGGATGGTGTCGCCGTTGGCGGCCTGGGAGACCTGCCAGCACAGGGACGAGATCACGAACGCGCCGAGGGAGACGCCGACCCAGAGCCCGAACCGCTTCTGGGTGATCATCAGGGCCAACCCGGCACCCAGCGCGATGAGTCCGAAGACGATCGCGCCGAGCTTGCCCGGGATCGGGATGGCCGCCCCGGAGGTGGTCGTGCCGAGTGCGTAGTGGGTGGTCTTGGTGCTGGCCAGCAGGCCGAACACGACGGTCGCGATCAGGCCGAGCACGGCCAGGACCGCACCGGTCTTGCGCGCGCGGTTCCAGGTCGCCTCGGGTGCGACCAGCACGACGTCCGCAGTAGACGCGGTCATGCTCACCCCTTCGCCAGTCCGACGGTGGCCGCCGCCGAGGGCGAACGGCGCAGCTTGAAGATCGCCCGCACGAGCAGCGGCGCCGCCACGAAGATGACGATCAGCGCCTGGATGACGCCGACGATCTCGTTGGAGATGCCGGGGATGTTGACCGTGGTGCCGTCCGCGTGGGTGGCTACCCCGCCTGTCTGCATCTTGCTGCCGCCCGCGGTCAGCGCTCCGTAGAGCAGACCGGCCGCCACGACGCCCCAGGGTTTCACCCGGCCTAACAGTGCGACCAGAATGCCGTTGAAGCCGACTTGGCCCATCATGTCGACGGTCAGCGCGCCGGCCGTGCCGACCGCGATCGAGGTGCCGCCGAGCCCGGCGAGCGCACCCGAGATCGCCATGGTCAGCGCGAGGGTGGCGCCCACCTTCATGCCCGCCGTCTTGGCGGCGTCGGGGTTGTAGCCGACCGCCCGCAGCTCGAAGCCGAACGTGCCCCGGCGCAGCAGCCAGGAGATCGCCCAGGCGGCCAGGATGGCCAGCACGATCGCCAGGTTGGCCCGCAGACCGGTGTCCGACGCCGTCGTGCCGAAGATCTTCGGGTACATCGAGTCGGGCGGGATCGGCTTGCTGATCGCGTCGCTCCGCTCCGGGTTCTTGACCCACGGCTGGATGATGTACCAGCTCATGAAGTACAGCGCGACGTAGTTGAGCATGATCGTCAGGATGACCTCGTGCGCACCCGTACGCGCCTTGAGCAGGCCGACGAGCCCGCCGTAGAGGAAACCGGCCAGTGCCCCGGCGATGGTGGCGGCGATCCAGCCGAACGGCGACGACCAGCCGAGGGCGAACCCGGCGGTGCCACCGGCCAGCGCCCCCATGATCGCCTGGCCCTGACCACCGATGTTGAACAGACCGGCCCGGAACGGCAGCGCGACCGCCAGACCGGTGAAGATCAGCGGCGCCGCCGCGGTGAGCGTCTCGGAGATCGGGTAGAGCACCCGCTGCCAGGTCACCCCGTCCATGCCGTAGACCCACCGGCTGAACGTGTCGGGGTCGACGATGGACCCCTTGAACAGGTTGCCGAACGAGACGCTCAGCAGGTCCCAGGTCGCCTGCAGGGTGGTGCCCGGCTGATAGAAGAAGTACGCCCACTGCTGCCGGGTGTTCTCGTCGCCCAGCACCATGAGGACCGCCGCGACGACGCCCGCGAGCACGATGGCCAGCAGCGTCACCGTGAAGCTGTTGTCGGCCCACAGTTCCTTGAGGAAGGCCTGACCGAGGCTGGGTTTGCCGCCCTTCTTGGTCGGCGCGACCGGCTGGCCGGCCAGGGCCTCCGCCTGCGCCGCGCTCGGCACGGGCGTCGGGTTGACCGGGAAGGCCTGACCGCCGCCGGTCTCCGGCTCGCTTGCAGCGTCGCCACCCGGCTCCACGGGAGGATCTTGCTCGCTCATGCCCCTGCCTCCGGGGTCTCGGTCTGGGTGACGCCGGCCATCAGCAGGCCGATCTGGTCGCGGGGGATGTCCGGGGAGACCACGGCGAGCACCTGGCCCCGGTACATCACGGCGACGCGGTCGGACAGCGACAGCACCTCGTCCAGTTCGCTGGAGACGACGAGGACGGCGGTGCCGCCGTCGCGCTCGGCGATGATCTGCTTGTGGATGAACTCGATCGAGCCCACGTCCACGCCTCGGGTCGGCTGCGACGCCACCAGCAGCTTCAGGTCGCGGGAGATCTCCCGGGCGACGATCACCTTCTGCTGGTTGCCGCCGGACAGTGTGCCCACCGAGTAACCGGCGGAACGCGTACGGATGTCGAAGTGCTCGATCCGCTCCTTGGCGCCCTCGTCGATCTTGCCGGGGTTGAGGGCGAGCTTCGAACCGAACGGCTTCTGGTTGTAGGTGTCCAGGACGAGGTTCTCGGCCACCGAGAACTCCCGGACCAGGCCGTCGACCCCGCGGTCCTCGGGGATGTAACCGACCCCGGCGTCCAGCGTCTGCCGGGTCCGCCAGGAGTTGATGGGCTCCCCGTTGAGCGAGATCTTGCCGGAGGCCACCGGGCGCAGGCCCATGATCGCCTCGACCAGCTCGGTCTGCCCGTTGCCCTGGACGCCGGCCACGCCGAGCACTTCGCCGGCGCGTACCTCCAGGGAGACGCCGGCGACCGCCTGCAGACCGCGGTCGTCGGCGACGACCAGGTCTTCCACGGTCAGCACGGGCTCACCCGGCTTCGCGACGTCCTTGTGGACCCGCAGGAGCACGTCGCGGCCGACCATCAGCTCGGCCAGCTCCGACTCGGGCGCCGACGGCGGCGCGGTACCCACGGTCTTGCCGCGGCGGATGACGGTGATGCGGTCGGCGACCGCCTTCACCTCGCGCAGCTTGTGGGTGATGAAGACGATGGACTTGCCGGCCCGCTTCAGCCCGCGCATGACCTCGAGCAGGTCGTCGGTCTCCTGCGGGGTGAGCACGGCGGTCGGCTCGTCGAGGATGAGCAGGTCGACGTCGCGGGTCAGCGCTTTGACGATCTCCACCCGTTGCTGTACGCCGATCGGCAGGTCCTCGACGACGGCGTCCGGATCGACCGGCAGCCCGTATTCCTTGGACACGTCGACGACGAGCTTGCGGGCCTTCTCGTGATCGAGGAAGCCGCCCTTGACGAGTTCCGCGCCGAGCATGACGTTGTCGGCCACGGTGAACACCGGGACGAGCATGAAGTGCTGGTGCACCATGCCGATGCCGGCCGCGATGGCGTCGCTCGGGCCCTTGATCTTGATGGGCTTGTCGTCGACCAGGATCTCGCCCTCGTCCGGCTGGAGCAGCCCGTAGAGGACGTTCATCAAGGTCGACTTGCCGGCGCCGTTCTCGCCGAGCAGGGCATGGATCTCGCCCGGCTCCACGGTGAGGCTGATCTGGTCGTTCGCGACGAGGTCACCGAAGCGCTTGGTGATGCCGCGCAGTTCGAGTCTCAGCGGGACCTCCTCAGGCCGTGCGTGGAGTGACCTTTTCCTCCGGTGAACCCCTGTGCGCGAAGATTCTTCAGCACACGGGCGGTCTTTTGTAGCAGACGTTCGTCTACGAAAGCCCACCGGCCGCCACACCTGTCGCGCGCAGTACGCGGAGGCGGGCGGCCGGCGTGGACCGGCCGTTCGCGGGTTATCTACCCCTAGCGGGATGATCTCACCCGCGAACGTCCTCAGTTGGAAGAACTGGTCACTTCGGCTGAGCCGGCGAGGTGACCGTGATCTTGCCGGCGATGATGTCCGCCTTCAGCTGGTCGATCTCGGCCTTCAGGGTGGCGTCGATCTTGGAGTCGAAGTCGTGGTACGGCGCCAGCGAGACGCCGTTGTTCTCCAGCGTGCCCTTCGAGCCCGTGTTCGGCAGCAGCGCACCGTTCGAGGTCGCGGACTTGCCGACGGCCTCGGACACCAGGTCGGTCATGTTCTTGACGACCGTGCTGAGCATGACGGAGCAGTACTGCGTGGTGTTGCAGCCGTCCGAGTCCACCCAGATGACGGTGTACTTGTTGCCCGCGTTCGCGGCGGTGCCCAGACCGGCGCCACCGGCGACCGGCATGATCACGTCGGCGCCCTGCGCGGCGAGCGCGTCGGACTTGGCCTTGCCGGCGTCCTGCTTGACGAAGTCATTGGTGAACAGGCCGTCCTGCTTGGCCTTGTCCCAGCCGAGGACCTGGACGTTCTTGCCCTTGACCTCGTTGTACTTCTTCACGCCGTCGGCGAAGCCGTCCATGAAGATCGTCACCGGCGGGATCTTCATGCCGCCGTAGGTGCCGACCTTGCCCGACTTCGAGTAGCCCGCAGCCAGGTAGCCCGCCAGGAACGCGGCCTGCTGGGTCTCGAACTGGATCGGGTAGATGTTGGCCTGGTCGCCGTTGCCCGAGTCCACGATGGAGAACTGGATCTTCGGGTTCGCCTTCGCCGCCGCGGTGGTCGCGTCGGCCATCAGGCCGCCGACGGCCTGGATGTACTGGCAGCCCGCGCTGGCCTGGTTCGTCAGGTTCGGCGCGTAGTCCGACTGCGCCGAGGACGCGACGTAGCTGGTCTTGATGGCGGAGTTGGCGCCCTTGGCCTTCTCCATGCCCGCCCAGGTGCCGGCGTTGAAGGAGTGGTCGTCGATGCCACCCGTGTCAGTGACCATGCACGCCTTGAAAGCGGCACCGGCGGCGCTGGTCGAGCCGCCACTCGGCGTCTCGGCGGGCTTGCTACACGCGGCGGCGAACAGCGCCAGGCCGCTGGCCGCGACGAACGCGGCAATCTTCATCCCACGCACAGGGCGCAAGACGGTCTCCTCTCCCATGTGACGTCGCAAGTCCAGGTCTGCTGTTGCAAACAACTTGCGACGAATCTACGGACGGGAGATTACGCCTCTCCCTGCCCAACAGCGGATCATCGTGCCCGGTTGTTGAGCACCCGTTATGGCCGCGTGACTAAGAGGTGCACTGGGTCACCACGGCCGTCCGTCATGATCCCCGTCTTTGAGGAATCTATCGCTTTTGTCGTTTTCGCGGGCCTGAACGAGGTACCTTCTCAGCGCCAGAAGACGGCGACGCCGGCGGTCACGAGAACCATGCCGATGATGCCGTAGAAATGGCCCTTCGAAACTTCCTCGCGCTTGCGGACCGGGAAGACCGCGCCGAAGATCAGCAGTGCCAGGACGAGCTTGACGATCAGCTTCGCCGTCGGCGGCTCGTGACCCTCGCCCCGCAGCGGCGCCGACAGGGCGATCCCCGTGATCAGCTGGGTCCAGACGCCGATCAGCATCGCCTGGTTGATCCGGAACTTCCCGGCCAGCCACTGGGTGACCGCCCCGCCGAGCAACAGCGCGAAGCCGATGAGGTGGGCGTAGAGCAGGATGTACCGAACGAGATCCTTCACGCCGCGCAGCTTACGCCAGTCGCCACACCTGCACGTCCGGCCCGGTTGCCGCCGGAACGACGCCTGCCACGAGGTCCGCGCCGCCGTACAGATTCACGCCGTCGCCAATCCCCAAGTCGAGTGCCTCGCCGGCCGCACGCCGGGCTACGACCAGCAGCGTCTCCTCCGGCGACTCGCGCAGGAAGGCCAGTGTGTCGGCGGCGGCGTACACCCAGCGAAGGCCGCCGCGGCGCAGCGCCGGCTGCTCGGTGCGCAGTCTCACCAGCGACTTGTACGCCGAAAGCGTCTCCTGATCCTGATCGCCCGCCCGGTTCCACGGCATCGGCGTCCGAGAGTTCTCCCCGTTCCAGCCGGTCAGGCCGAACTCGTCACCGGCGAAGACCATCGGCGTACCCGGCATGGCCATCTGGAGCGCGACGGCCACCAGGTGCCGCTCGCGGGATCCGGCGACCGTCCGCATCCGGGCCGAGTCGTGCGAGTCCAGCGGGTTCCACGAGTGCACCAGGGTGCGCCAGGACATCCGGCCGCCGAAGGAGTGCACGGTGTCCAGCACCGATTCGGCCGTACGCCGAGGAACCCCGCCCGGGGTACCGAAGAAGTAGTCGTCGGGGGTGTCGGGTTCGCAGAGCCAGGTCCAGATCGGCCGGGTGAACCCGCCGTAGTTCATGGTGCCCTGCCAGCCGTCCAGGTCGACGTCGCCGGTCGAGTCGTGCATGTGCTCGGCGACCAGCATCGCGTCCGGGCGCACGGCGACGATCTCCCGGCGCAGCAGCGCCGCGACCTCATGCGTACGGTTCTCGTCGGCGCGGCGGCCGGTCATGTTCGCCACGTCCACCCGCCAGCCGTCGAGCAGCGGCGACCCGTCCGGGGCGTGCAGCCATTTCCGCAGTACGCCGATCATCCGCTCCCGGGTCAGCGCGCTGCCCCAGTTGAGCTTGGGCAGGCTCTTGACCCCGTTCCACGACTCGTAGTCCCCATCGGCTAGGCCGTAGTCCGGGCCGAAGTAGAACATCTCGCGCTCGGGCGAAGCCGGGTCCTCAGCGGCGGCCCGGAACCACTCGTGCGCGTCGCCGCAGTGGTTCGTCGTGATGTCGCCGATCAGCCGCATGCCCCGGGCGTGCACCGCGTCGGCCAGCCGGCGCAGCGCCTCGTCCCCACCCAGCAGCGGATCCACCACGTCGAAGGTGGACGCGTCGTACCGGTGGTTGGACCGGGCCGGGAAGATCGGCGTCAGGTACACCGTGTTCACGCCGAGCGCCTGGATGTGGTCCAGGTGCTCGACGACGCCGTCCAGGTCGCCGCCGAAGAACTGCTCGGCGGTGCCCGGGCCACGGCCGATCACCTCGTCGAGGTCCCATTCCCGGGGCAGCGCCCAGTCCGGCAGGTCGTCCTTGTCCAGCGCCCCGGCGCTGGTCGAGCGGGCGTACCGGTCCGGGAAGATCTGGTAGACGATCGCGTCCGTCATCCACTCCGCCGGAGCGTCGTAGGCGACCAGCCGGAAGTCGGTGGCGTCGGTGAGGTCCCCGGCCACGATCCCGGCGGCGGTCAGCCACACCGGCTCGCCCTCCTCGCGGAGGAAGTAGAACCGGTAGTTCGTGACCGGGTTCCGCACTTCGTAGTGGATGACCCACCACTCGCCCTCGTGATGGCGTACGGGAATGAAGCGCGGTTCGCCGTCCGGGGTGCCCCGCAACCAGACCTCCCGGACCCGTGACGCTGCGGGTACGCGTACCCGCAGCGTCACGGTCTCGCCCAGCGCGGGGCGGGCGGTGGAGACGTAGAGCGGCGAACCGTCGTGATGGGGTTGATCGATCAGACGCATGTCGCGTCCCCTTCTGGTGAGAAGTCGACGTTTCGTCCCACGCGAGGGTGGGGTCGCGACATGGGTGATGGTTAGCCCTTCACCGCACCCGCGGTGAGGCCGTTGACGATGTATTTCTGGAGGTAGAGGAAGACGCCCACGGTGGGAATCGCGGTGAGCAGCGTGCCCGCCGCGAACATGCCGAAGTTGACGTTCCGCTCGCCCGCCACCATGCCGTAGAGCCCGACCGCCAGGGTCTTCGAGTCGGCGTCGCGCAGGAAGACGTTGGCCATCAGGAACTCGCTCATCGTGCCGATGAAGGCGAGCATCGCGGTGACCGCGAGGATCGGCGCGACCAGCGGCAGGATGATCCGGAAGAAGATCTGGACGTGCGAGGCGCCGTCGACGGTGGCCGACTCGTCCAGTTCCTTCGGGACCGTGTCGAGGAAGCCCTTCATCAGCCAGGTGTTCACACCCAGCGCCGTGCCCATGTAGAGCAGCAGCAGGCCGGAGGTGGTGTCGAAGCCGATGTAGCGCCAGTTCTCCGTGATGTCGGTGAACAGGATGAAGATCGCCACGATCGCCAGGAACTGCGGGAACATCTGCACCAGCAGGAGCGCCATCAGGCCGACCCGGCGGCCCTTGAAACGCATCCGGCTGAACGAGTACGCCGCCGAGAAGCTCAGGAAGACGCTGGCGAATGCCGAGATCAGCGCGATGACCAGCGAGTTCACGAACCAGTGCGCGAACGGGTACCGGGAGTCGGTGAACAGGTGCTGGAAGTTGTCCAGGCCCGCCCCGGTGGGCCACAGCTTGGTCGAGGCCAGCGTGCCCAGCGGGTTGAGCGCGGCCGAGACCACGAAGACGATCGGGAAGAGCGAGAAGATCGCGACGACGACGGCGACCAGGTGCCGCCAGCCCGTGCGCTTGAACCAGGTCACGAGTAGACCTCCTCGAGCGACCGGCTACGCCGGAACCCGATGATCGACATGACGGCGACCAGCGTGAAGATGATCACCGAGACGGCCGCCGCGAAGCCGAGCTGCGCGATGCCGCCGAAGGCCAACCGATACGTGTAACTGATCAACAGGTCCGTCGCCCCCACGGTGGCGTTGTCGATGGCGTACGGACCGCCGTCGGTGACCAGCTTGATCGCGTTGAAGTTGTTGAAGTTGTACGCGAACGAGGAGATCAGCAGCGGGGTCAACGCGACCAGCAGCAGCGGCAGCGTCACCCGCTTGAAGCCCTGCCATGCCGTCGCCCCGTCGATGCTCGACGCCTCGGTCAGCTCCTTCGGGATGGCCTGCAGAGCGCCGGTGGCCACCAGGAACATGTAAGGGAAGCCGAGCCACAGGTTCACCAGGACCAACGACAGCCGGGCCGTCGTCGGCTGGCCGAGCCAGTCGATGTGCCAGCCGAACAGGTTGTTGATCAGGCCGAAGTCCTTGTTGAACATGTCCCGCCAGACCAGCAGCATCGCGAACGACGGCATGGCGTACGGGAGGATCAGGATCGTCCGGTAGATCTTGGTGCCGCGCATCCGGGGCGAGTGCAACGCGAGCGCGCACACCAGGCCCAGCGCGAACGTCGTCAGAACCGACAACAGCGCGAAGACGACGTTCCAGACGAAGACCGAGAAGAAGTTCCCCGAGACCGTCTTGTCGGTGAAGATCCGGGTGAAGTTCGCCCAGCCGACGCCGACCTTCCAGCCCTGGCCGCCCGAGAGCACCGTCCCATCGGCACTGACGAAGTAGCCCTTGGCCTCGTCGGCGGGGTAGACCGTGCCGGTCTTGGTGTCCGTGACGCAGTCGCACGCCGCGTCGTAGGCCCGGACCGCCCTCAGCTCGACCGCCTTGCTCAGGCCGCTGGACTTGATCGCGCCCTGCTCGGTCGGCACCGCGAAGTTCGCGATCTCGTCACCGCGCGCGCTCGCGTCCGGCTTGCTGAGGATGTCGTAGCCGGGAACCTCGGAGAGCTGCTTGGTCAGCGACAGGTTCGCGTCGGTGAGCCCGGTCAGGTCGGTCAGGCCGTCCGCCGTGCCGACCTTCGCCTGGTCCAGCACCGGGTCGCCCTTATCGTCGACCGGCACCAGCAGGAAGACCAGCTTGCCGTCCTTGAGCGCGGGCGACAGGTTGTACGACGCCGCCCCGGCGACCTGCTCCAGCGAGCCGGTCTGGATCGCCGTGATCGCCTCTTCCTTGGTCCCCCGGTGGCCGTCGCCGAAGTTCGTGAACGCCGTGCTCACCGTGAGGATCACCGGCACGAGCTGGAAGACGATCAGGAAGACCGTGCCGGGCAGCAGATACTTGAGCGGCACGTGCCGCCGGGTCAGATAGAGGTACGCGATCCCCGCGCCCGCCGCCACCAGTACGCCGACCCCGATCCAGTTGTCGGTGCGGATCAGCGGCGGCAGTCCGAAGAGCAGAAGGGCGGCGACGAGGCCGAGCGCGATCAGCCGGCCCACGAGGAACCCGACGGTGATCTCTCGGGGACGATGTTCGGACGAGTTGGCGGACTTGCCGGCCCCACGCTTCGGTGCGTCGGAACCGCGCTGGCCGGGCAGGCCGGAGCGCGGGGAGCCGGAGCCCCCCGCGCCCGTCACGCCACCCGACCCGGATGAGGTCGTGCTCGGCGTCGTCATCGGCGTACGCTGCCTACTTCTTCTTCGCGATCGCGTCGTTGATGGCCTTCGCGGCGGCGTCCGCCGCGGTCTTCGGGTCGCCGCCCTTGATCACGGCCACCTCGGCGTTGCCGAACGGGCCCCAGATCTCGTTCATGGCGGGGATGGCCGGCATCGGCAGGCCGTCCTTGCCCGCGTCCAGCCACTTCGCCACGTCCGGGTCGGCGGTCTTCGCGTCGTCCTGCGCGGCCAGCAGCGCCGGCGGACGCGGGTCGGCGGCGTACAGGGCGTTGGCGACCTCCTTGTTCGTGACGTAGTTCGCCACGAACTCCTGGGCCATCGCCTTGCTCTTGCCCTTGCTCGCGACGAAGAAGGCCTGGACGCCGAGGAACGGCTGGGCCGGCTTGCCGCCGGCGAAGCCCGGGATCGGGGTGATGTCGTACTTGATGCCGGCCTTCTTGATGTCGGCGATGTTCCACGAGCCGGTGATGAAGAAGGCGGCCTTCTTCGCGGTGAAGGTGGCCACGACGTTCTCGGCGGCGATCGAGGTCTTCAGCGCGCCGGAGCCCTTCTCGCCCAGCTCCTTGAGCTTGGTGAAGGCGGCGATCGAGTCGGCGCTGTTGACCGTGACGTTGTTCGGGTCCGGGTCGCCGGCCGAGGTCAGGCCGAACAGCGAGCCGCCGCCCGAGGAGTAGATCGGGTAGATATGGTACGCGTCGCCCGAAGCGCCGCACTGGTCGAGCAGGATCTCGCTGACCTTGCCCGACTTCTTCAGGTCCTGCCCGGCCTTGACCAGGTCCTCGATGCTCGCCGGGGCGGTCGGCACCAGGTCGGTGTTACGCACGAGAGCGATGTTCTCCAGCGCGTACGGGGCGCCGTAGATCTGGCCGTTGAACGTCACGGCCTTGACCGCGGCCGCGGCGAACAGCGACTTCTGCTGCGCCGAGAGCTGCACCGGGTCGATGGCGCCGTTCTGGACGAGGTTGCCGATCCAGTCGTGCGCGCCGACCACGACGTCCGGGCCGCTGCCCTGCTGCGAGGCGGTCACGAAGACCTGCTGCAGGTTCTCGCTGATCTCCTTGACCTCGACGGTGACGCCGTTGTCCTTGCCGAACTGGTCGGCGTACTTCTTGAGCACGGCCGTGCGCTTGGTGTCGGCCCAGATGACCAGCTTGCCGTTGCCCTTGTCCTTCGACGGGGTCGCCGTGGGCTCGTCCTTGTCCGATCCGCATGCCGCCAGCGCCGAGGCGGACGCCGCCGCGCCCAGAGCCGCAAAGACGGTACGTCTACGCATCAAGGTCTCCTGTTCAGATGGGCCACACCTTCCGGGCCCAGAGGGGGTCAACCAGGGGTATGCAGTTGTGTGTTGCGCGCACGTTAGCAAGACTTTGCAAGGAGTGGAAGTCCTTGCAGTCCCCTGGCCGCAAGATCTTGTCTGTTCAGTTAGCATTCCGCCATGCGTGCACGTCTGGCCGACATCGCTCGGCAGGCCGAAGTGAGCGAGGCTACGGTCTCGCGGGTCCTCAACGACCGTCCTGGGGTGTCGACGGAGACCCGCCAGGCGGTGCTGACGGCGCTCGATGTATTGGGCTACGAGCGCCCCACCAAGCTGCGCAAACGTAGCGCAGGCCTGGTCGGGCTGGTAGTTCCCGAGCTGGACAACCCCATCTTTCCGGCGTTCGCTCAGATCATCGAGTCGGCGCTCGCCCAACAGGGCTACACCCCGGTCCTCTGTACGCAGACCGCCGGCGGCGTGACCGAGGACGAGTACATCGAGATGCTGCTCGACCGGCAGGTGGCCGGCATCGTCTTCGTGTCCGGCCTGCATGCCGACACGACGTCGGATCCCGACCGCTACCGCAAGCTTCTGACCCGGCCGTTGCCGATCGTGCTGGTCAACGGGTTCGTCGACGGGCTGGAGGCGCCGTTCGTCTCGGTCGACGAGCGAGCCGCGGCCGATGCTGCGGTGTCCCATCTCGCCGCGCTCGGCCACAAGCGGATCGGCCTGATCTCCGGGCCGGACCGGTTCCAGCCGGTACAGCGCAAGATCGCCGGCTACCGGGACGCGATGCGCCGGTTGCTGCACCTCAGCGACCGCGAGATGGACTCGATGATCTCGTTGTCCCCGCTGTTCGGCGTCGAGGGCGGGTACGCCGCCACGACCCGGCTACTGGACCGCGGGGTGACCGCCGTCGTCTGCGGTTCCGACCTGATGGCGCTGGGCGCGATCGGGGCGGCGCGGCAGAAGGGCCTCGGTGTGCCGGACGACTTCAGCGTGGTCGGCTTCGACGACTCCCCGCTGATGGCCTTCACCGACCCGCCGCTGACCACGTTGCGGCAGCCCATCCGGGCCATGGCGGTGGCCGCCGCCCGGGCACTCATCGACGAGATCCTGGGCCATCCGGCGCCGCATTCCGAATACGTCTTCCGCCCCGAACTGGTCGTACGCGGCTCCACCGCCCAAGCACGCTGACCCCACCGTTCCCCCTCCCCCTCCCCCGCCCCACCCCACCCCGCCGGCCTGCCCGCCCCGCCCCGCCCCGCCCCGCCCCGTTGATCATGGAGTTAACTGCTGCCTCGACGGCGTGTCAGGGGTGCAAACTCCATGATCAACGCACGCTCGCACGGCCAGCCGATGAAACTTGCTGAAAGCTTCTGCTTGACGTTTGCAAGGTTTGCGGCGCATTCTTCATCCCGTCACCAGTCAGGTGGCGGGTGGAGAGGAGCAGCAGCGTGCGCGGGTGGCGAAAGCGGGCCGGATGCGCGCTGCTGCTCGCCGTCTCCGGCTGCTCGGCCGCGCCGCTTGCAAACGCCCAGCCCACGACCCAGCCCTTACCGTCGGCTGCGGCGTCCGCTGGGAGCGCTCCGACCGGTGTCGTCGTCCACCTCTTCGAGTGGCCCTGGGCGTCGGTCGCGACCGAGTGCCGCGACCAGCTGGGCCCGGCCGGAGTAGCGGCGGTCCAGATCTCCCCGCCACAGGAGCACGTGGTCCTCGCCGATCAGGGCTTCCCGTGGTGGCAGGACTACCAGCCGGTCTCCTACGCGATCGGCAGCCGGCGGGGCGACCGTGCGGCGTTCGCGGCGATGGTCACCGCCTGCCATGCGGCGGGCGTCAAGATCTACGCCGACGCCGTCATCAACCACATGACCGCCCAGCTCTACGGGGTCGGCTCGGCCGGGACGAAGTTCACCCAGACCGGCTATCCGGGCTACGACGGCGCCGCCGACTTCCACCACTGCGGCAAGTCGATCTCCGACTACAGCAACCGCGACGAAGTGCAGAACTGCGACCTCGTCGGGCTCGCCGACCTGGCGACTGAACGCGAACCGGTCCGGCAGCGGCTGGCGGCGTACTTGAACGATCTGCTCTCGCTGGGCGTCGACGGGTTCCGGATCGACGCCGCCAAGCACGTTCCAGCGACCGATCTGGCCGCGATCTACGCCAAGCTGGCCAAGACGGCCGGCGGGACCGTGCCCGTGCTGTACCAGGAAGTCCTCTTCAGCGTCAGCGAACCGATCCAGGCCGACGAGTACCTCCCCTACGGCGCGGTTCTCGAACCCCGGTACGGCCCGGACCTCGCCCGGGCGCTGCGTACCGGTGGCAGCCTGGCCAATCTCGAAGGACTCGGCGACGAATCGGGCACGCCGTTGGTCGACTACAAGCCGTCGGCCTCCTCCGTGGTCTATGTGGACAGTCACGACAGCCAGCGCGGTGGCACTACTTTGACCTACAAGGACGGCGCGCTGCATACGCTCGCCGGGCAGTTCATGCTGGCGTACCCGTATGGGACGCCGCTGGTGATGTCGAGCTTCACCTTCGACTCCTACGACGCCGGCCCGCCGGCCGACGCCAAGGGCGTCACGCTGCCGGTCTCCTGCGGCCACGGCTGGGAGTGCGAGCACCGCTCGCTGCTGAACCTGGTCGCCTTCCGGACGGCGGTCGGCGACGCGCCGGTCTCGCAGTGGTGGACCACGGACGACCAACTCGGCTTCGCGCGTACGGGCAAGGGATACTTCGCCTTGAACCGCGCAGCCGCCGCCGTGACCCGGACCGTCGAGACCGGACTTCCGGCCGGGACCTACCGCGACCGAATCCACGGCACCGCCGTCACCGTCGACGCCTCGGGCCAGGCTTCCCTCACCATTCCCGCGCAGAGCGCGCTGGCCTTCGACCTGACTTCACGCTGAGTTGCACGGACCCACCCCCGCCGAAAGGAACCATCCTGTGAGTACGATCGCCGCCCCGGCCGAGACGATCCTGGGCAACGACGACTGGTGGCGCGACGCGGTCGTCTATCAGATCTACCCGCGCAGCTTCGCCGACGGCGACGGCGACGGCACCGGTGACCTGCGAGGGGTACGCCAGAAGCTGCCCTACCTCAAGGATCTGGGCATCGACGCCATCTGGCTCAGCCCGTTCTACACCTCGCCGCTGGCCGACGGCGGCTACGACGTGGCCGACTACCGCGACGTCGACCCCCGCTTCGGCACCCTCGCCGACTTCGACGAGATGACCGCCGACGCCCATGCGCTGGGCATCCGGATCATCGTCGACCTCGTCCCCAACCACTGCTCCGACGAGCACGAATGGTTCCAGGCGGCGCTGGCCGCCGGCCCCGGCTCGGCCGAGCGCGCCCTGTTCGTCTTCCGCGACGGCCAGGGCGAGCAGGGTGAGCTGCCGCCGAACGACTGGGAGTCCATCTTCGGCGGACCGGCCTGGACCCGAATTCCCGACGGGCAGTGGTACCTGCACCTGTTCGACCCCGGTCAGCCCGACTTCAACTGGGAGCACCCGGCGGTCCGCGCCGAGTTCCGCGACATCCTGCGGTTCTGGCTGGACCGCGGCGTCGACGGCTTCCGGATCGACGTGGCCCACGGGATGATCAAGGCTGACGGGCTGCCGAACGTCGGCCGCACGAGCGCCGACGGCGAACGTCAGGTCGTCATGATCGGCAACGACACGCTGCCCTACTTCGACCAGGACGGGGTCCACGAGATCTACCGCGAATGGCGGCCGATCCTCGACTCGTACGCCGGTGGCCGGATGGCCGTCGCCGAGGCGTGGGTGCCCGACGCTCAGCGGCTGGCCCGCTACATCGGCTCCGACGAGCTGCACCAGGCCTTCAACTTCGACTTCATGATGGCCTCGTGGGACGCCGAGTCGTTCCGGACCATCATCGACAAGTCGCTTGCCGAGGCCGACCTCGTCGGCGCGCCGACCACCTGGGTCCTGTCGAACCACGACAAGCACCGCCACGTGACCCGGTACGGCGACGGCGACCTCGGGCTCGCCCGTGCCCGCGCTGGAACGCTGCTCATGCTCGCACTGCCCGGCTCGGCGTACCTCTACAACGGCGAGGAACTCGGCCTCAACGAGGTTCTCGACCTGCCCGACGAGCTGCGGGAAGACCCCGCGTTCCGGCGTACGGGCGAGAGCCGGGACGGCTGCCGGGTGCCGCTGCCCTGGTCGGGCGGCGCCGAGACCGGATTCGGCTTCGGCCCGGCCGGATCGGCCCGGCCGTGGCTGCCGCAGCCGGCGTCGTGGGCGGCGCTGACCGCGGAGGCGCAGGAGAACGATCCGGCGTCGACGCTCAACCTCTACCGCTCGGCGCTGCGCGTACGTAAGGAGCAGCCCGGGCTCGGCGGCGGCACGTTGACCTGGCTGGACAGCCCGACCGGCGTACTGGCGCTGCGGCGGGAGCCCGGCCTCGTGGTCGTCGCGAACGTCTCCGGCGAGCCGGTCGACCTGGCGTCCTACGGCTCGGCGGTGCTGCTGGCGAGCGGTCCGCTCGACGGCGACGGCCGCCTCCCGGCCG
Organism: Hamadaea sp. NPDC051192; assembly: GCF_040682475.1. Classification (NCBI taxonomy): domain Bacteria; kingdom Bacillati; phylum Actinomycetota; class Actinomycetes; order Micromonosporales; family Micromonosporaceae; genus Hamadaea; species Hamadaea sp. NPDC051192. The sequence continues at coordinate 36,062 of NZ_JBFBAZ010000011.1, read as the reverse complement.
ACACCACCGCCTACCTCACCGCCTGATCAGCGGCCGCTCCCCGCTAAGTAGCGTCCGCTACTTAGCGGGGATGAAGCCGACGTGGTCGTAGACCGTGGCGAGCGTCTGGGACGCCACCGCGCGCGCCTTCTCGGCGCCGATCGCCAGCATCTTGTCCAGCTGCGCCGGGTCGTCGAGGTACTCCCGGGTGGCCGCCTGGATCGGCGTCACGAAGTCGACGAAGACCTCGGCGAGATCCTTCTTCAGGTCGCCGTAGCCCTTGCCCGCGTACGCCGCGACCAGGTCCTCGATCGTCCGGCCGGACAGCGCCGAGTAGATCGTCAGCAGGTTGCTCACCCCGGGCTTGTCCTCGGGGTCGAAGAGGATCTCGCGACCGGTGTCGGTCACCGCCGACTTGATCTTCTTCGCCGAGCGCGCCTTGTCCTCCATGATCTCCAGCAGGCCGGTCGGCGAGGACGACGACTTCGACATCTTCGCCGTCGGGTCCTGGAGGTCGAGGATCTTCGCGGTCTCCTTCGGGATGTACGCCTCCGGCAGCGTGAACGTCTTGCCGAAGAGGTGGTTGAACCGCTGGGCCAGGTCGCGGGTCAGCTCCAGGTGCTGGCGCTGGTCCTCGCCGACCGGCACGGCGTCGGCCTGGTAGAGCAGGATGTCGGCGGCCTGCAGGATCGGGTAGGTGAACAGTCCGACGCTGGACCGCTCGGCGCCCTGCTTGGCCGACTTGTCCTTGAACTGGGTCATCCGGGACGCCTCGCCGAAGCCCGTGATGCAGCTGAGCACCCAGCCCAGCTGCGCGTGCTCGGGGACGTGCGACTGGATGAACAGGGTGCTGCGCGTCGGGTCGATGCCGAACGCCAGCAACTGGGCCAGGCTCACTCGGGTCCGGTCGCGGAGCACCTTCGCGTCGTGGCCCGCGGTGATCGCGTGCAGGTCGACGACCATGTAGTACGCGTCGCAGGTGTCCTGCATGGTCACCCAGTTGCGGACCGCGCCGAGATAGTTGCCCAGGTGGAACGAGTCCGCGGTGGGCTGGATCCCGGACAGCACCCGGGGACGGCGATCGGTCGGCGCAACAGACATGGACCTATTGTTCCAGCCTTCGTGCCGGCGTACCGACCGCCCCGCGCCACCTCCGTTGATCATGGAGTTTCCGGTGTCGACACACCGTCGAGACCACAGTTAACTCCATGATCAACGGGTCGAGGCGGAGGAGGCGGGGGAGGCGGAGGAGGCGATGGCGGGGAGGGCCGGCGCAGGGCTGCCGGCTTCGATCGCTGCCGGGGGCGTACCCGCCGGCAGGGCAAGGGGGATCGGCGCGGCCGGAAGCTGGTGCGGGACCTCGGCCACCCGGGCGAGGACGACCCGCGCGATCCGGCGGCCGTCGAGCGCGAGGACCCGCAGCGTGACCGCACCGCCCGGGACCTCGACCTGGTCGCCGACCCGCGCGAGCCGGCCGAGGGCGGCCATGAGGTAGCCGCCGAGCGTCTCGTACGGCCCCTGGGCCAGTTCCACCCCGGTACGCCGGGCGAAGTCGGTCAGGCTGAGGCGCCCCTCGACCTCGGCCGGGAGCAGGCCGGTGAACGGCTCGTCGTCCTCGTCGTACTCGTCGTGGATCTCCCCGACGAGCTGCTCGATCAGGTCTTCCAGGGTGACTATGCCCGCGGTGCCGCCGTATTCGTCGACCACCAGGGCGAGCTGGTGACGTTCCCGCCGTAGCTCGGACAAAGCGGGCAGAATCCGGATGGCGGCCGGCAGGCGCATGATCTCCCGCACCAGTACGCGCAACGGTGTGGCCGGGTCGCCCGCGAGCAGATCCCGCAGGTGGACGAAGCCGATCACGTTGTCGGCGTCACCGTCGACCACCGGAAACCGGGAATGGTTGTGCGCGCGGGCCACCGCCTCTGCCTGCGGCCGCGCCCAGCGGGCGTCGAGGAAGACGACATCCGGCCGAGGCACCATGACCTCGCGGATCAGGGAGTTCCCGCTGGCCCAGACCTCGTCGATGATGCGGCGCTCATCGCCGCCGAGATGCGTGTTCGTGGTCACGAGAGCGCGCAGCTGATCCTCGCTGAGTCGCTCCCGCAGGACCCTCATGATCCACGGGGACAGAGTTCGAGCCAAGAGTCCGGGTCTATGACCGTCGGGCATCCTTGCATCGTACGGCTCCCGCCGGGCGTCCTCCCACCAGCACGTAGTGTTGCCAGGGAACTGTTAGGGAGGTCAGATGAAGCTGCTCGTCACCGGGGGCGCCGGATTCGTCGGCGCAACGGTCACCCGCCTGCTGCTCGACGCCGGCCACGAGGTAGTGGTCCTGGACGACCTGTCGCGCAACGACGCCGCACAGGTCCCCGCCGACGCCACCTTCGTCCAGGCGCGAGTCCAGGAGGTCGGCGACGTCCTCGCACCGGACGCGGGCTTCGACGGCGTACTGCACTTCGCCGGGCTCATCTCGGCGGGCGAGTCGATGACCCACCCGGAGCTGCACTGGGAGGCCAACACCCGGGCCGGGCTCAACCTGCTGGACGCGATGCGTACGGCGGGGGTGAAGCGGCTCATCTTCTCCTCGACCGCCGCCTGCTACGGCGAGCCGTCCGAACTGCCGCTCACCGAGCGCGCGATCACCATGCCGATCAACACCTACGGCGCGACCAAACTCGCGGTCGACCTGGCCATCGCCTCCGAGGCCCGCGCGCACAAGCTCGCCGCGGTCAGCTTGCGCTACTTCAACGTCGCAGGCGCATTGGTACGCGAGGACGGCGGCATGATCGGCGAGCGCCACGATCCGGAGACCCACCTGATCCCGATCGCCCTCGAAGTGGCGGCCGGGAAGCGGGAGAAGCTGCCGATGTTCGGCGACGACTACCCGACCCCCGACGGCACCTGCATCCGCGACTACATCCATGTCGCCGACCTGGCCGAAGCACACCTGCTCGCCCTGACGGCAGCGGTGCCCGGCGAGCACAAGATCTACAACCTCGGCAGCGGGACCGGATTCTCGAACGCCCAGGTCATCGACGCCGTACGCACCGTCACCGGGCACCCGGTTCCGGTCGAATGGCTGCCCCGGCGGCCCGGCGACCCCGCCTCCCTGTACGCCTCCTCCGCGCTCGCCCAGGCCGACCTCGGCTGGACGCCTACGCGTACCTCGCTGGAGGCGATCGTCGCGGACGCGTGGGCCTTCTACCAGGGCCGCTGACCGCGCCGCTGGGGATGCGCCGCCGCTAACGCGGCGCCACGCGGGGCCGGCCTCGCGCCGCTGGAGATGCGCCGGGTGATCTTGGCGAGAAAAGGTCGCTATAGCCACCGAAACTCGCCAAGATCACCCAGCTCCCTCCCCGGAGGGCCCGCGAGCTGGCCCGCGAAGCGCGCCAGGGAGCGGGGGGACCGGCCTAGCGCAGGATGGGGGCGAGCGCCCCGATCAGCGCCCCGTCGTCGGAGTCCTGGGAGATCTCCCAGGCCATCGCTCCCCGCAGGCCGAGTGCCTTGACGAGCGCCGTCCGCTCCCCGATCGAGCGCGGGTCCGAGTAGCAGATCGTCGTGGCGACCGTGACCGTGCCGGACGCGAGGGCGTGCGTACCGGCGGGGTTGACCAGGTAGGGCTCACCGGCCAGGACGTTCCACTTGCGGGTGTAGCCGTTCGCGCCGACACCGGTCGGTGACACGATGCCCGCCACGTCCACCAGGTCGTGGTAGGACGGCTGCGGTTTCTGGTCCCATTGCAGCGATTCCCCGTCGAGCCCGGTGTTGTCGAAGGGCCCGTAGAGTCCCGCGTCGGAGCGGATGTACTGGTTGGCGTAGAACGGCACGCCGACGACGATCTTCTTCGCCGGTACGCCTTGAGCCAGGTAGTACGCAACGGTGCCGACGGTGTTCCACGTCCAGTCGGACGCGTTCGGGTCCCGGGGGTCCCGGGTGAACAGCGTGTCGTGCGCGGCGACGGCGCCGCCCATGACGTTGAAGTCGTACGTCATGATGTTGACCCAGTCGAGCTGCTTCACGAAGTCGCGCAGCTCGTAGTACTTGGTGGAGTTCTTCGCCGCCGGGAGCGCCGCGGTGAGCAGGTAGTGCTGCCCGGTCTCGCGGCTCAGGGCGTCGAGCTGACGGCGGAACTCCTGGGCCAGCAGGGTGGCGTTGTGCCGGTCCTCCGGGCCGTAGTCGATGTTGCCGTCGGCCTTGGCCGTGGGGTACTCCCAGTCCAGGTCGATGCCGTCGAAGACGCCCGCGGCGGCCCCGAGGCCCCCGGCGTTCTCCGGCCAGCCGCCGGTGGGCAGGTTGCCCTTGATGAAGGTGTCGATGCAGGACGCGACGAACGCCTGGCGACGCGCGGCGGTCTTGGCGACCTGGGCGAAGTGGGTGGACTTGGTCCAGCCGCCGAGGGAGATCTCGACCTTCAGCCCCGGGTTCGCCGCCTTCAGCTTCCTCAGCTGGTTGAAGTTGCCGTAGAGGCGCTGGTCGGGATAGTTGTCGGCGACGCCGTCGACGGTGTTCTCGCCGGACCAGTAGACCTGCTGGAAGTCCGCCCAGGGGTCGAGGACGGAGCAACCGGGGGTCTCGGTCGCCGCGTCGAAGGTGGGTACGCCGAAGGCGTACTGGATGACGTTGAGCTTGTCGACGGGGATGTCCTTGACGTAGTAGCCCCGCCCGTAGACGTTCCAGTCGGCGAAGTAGGCCGAGACGACCTTCTTCGGCGCCTGCCCGCCGAGCGGGGCGCCGGCGCTGGCGGCCTGTGCGGGCAGGAGCGCGACGCCGGCGGCGAGCGCCGCCGCGAGGGCGACGCCCGGCCTGACGAGTGAACGAATCATGTGACGACCCTCACTTCTCGTCGAGCATCTGTCAAGAGTCCTAACAGATAGGGTCGCTGGGCTGCTCCGATGTACGCCGACTACCATCCAGCCCATGACAGCAGCCGCCCGCGCTCATGGCCTTTTCCAGCACCTCTACGGGATTGAGCCGGTCGGCGTCTGGGCCGCGCCCGGCCGCGTGAACCTCATCGGCGAGCACACCGACTACAACGACGGCTTCGTCCTCCCCTTCGCGCTGCCGCACCGCACCGCCGTCGCCGCCGACGTGCTGCCCGAGCAGCGTTGGGCGGTCACCTCGGAGCTGACCGGCGAGACCGTCGAGTTCACCCTGGACGCCAAGGTCGACGGCTGGGCGGCGTACGTGGCGGGCGTGGTCTGGGTGCTGGCCGAGCAGGGCCATCGCGTTCCCGGCGCCCGGCTCACCGTCGCCTCCGACGTCCCGATCGGTTCCGGGCTGTCCTCGTCGGCCTCGCTCGAATGCGCTGTGCTGACCGCCCTCGTCGACCTGGCCGGGCTGGACATCCCGATCGCCGACCGGCCCCGGCTCGCCCAGCGGGTCGAGAACGACTACGTCGGCGTACCGACCGGCATCCTCGACCAGTCCGCCTCGATCCTCTGCACCGCCGGCAACGCCCTCTTCATGGACTGCCGCTCGTTGCGTACCGAGCAGATCCCGTTCGATCTGGCCGCGGACGGCCTGGCCATCCTGGTGATCGACACCCGCGCGCCGCACCAGCACGCGGGCGGCGAATATGCCGCGCGCCGGGCGGCCTGCGAGCAGGCGGCGGCGGAACTGGGGGTGGCCGCCCTCCGCGACGCGGTCCCGGCCGATCTGGACCGGCTCTCCGACGACCTGCTGGTACGTCGTGCGCGCCACGCGATCACCGAGAATCAGCGGGTGCTGGACACCATCGAGCTGCTGCGCTCGGGCCGGCACCGGGAGATCGGGCCGCTGATGACCGCCTCGCACGCGTCGCTGCGCGACGATTTCGAGGTGACCGTGCCGGAGCTGGACGTCGCGGTGACCGCCGCACTGACCGCGGGGGCCTACGGCGCCCGGATGACCGGCGGCGGCTTCGGCGGGTGCGTCATCGCCCTGGTGGACGCCGACCGGGTGGACAACGTCGCCGACGCGGTCGCCAAGGCGTTCGCCGAGCACGGTTTCGCCGAGCCGGCCGCGTTCAAGGCCGTCCCGAGCGCCGGCGCCGGCGCCGCCTGACCCCCTTGCCTAGCTGCAGATCACGGATATCCCGGCAATCTGGCCCCAAGATCGCATGGATATCCCTGATCTGCATGCGAGACGGGCGGCCGCATCCGCGAAGATGAACGTGTGGTGGCGATCTTCCGACGGATCCAGCGGGTTGGCAGCGCGATGCTGGAGCGCTATGAAGATTCCGTGGCCGCCGCACGGAAGCGCTCCAGTGCCTTCGACAACGTCTGGGCCGCGAAGGAACGCTACTCGGAGGTGCTCGGCGGGCGGCTCGCCGCCGCGATCGCCTACTACGCCTTCTTCGCGCTCTTCGCGCTGTCCCTCGTCGCGTTCTCGGTGTTCGGCATCGTGTTCAGCTCGAACGACACCGTCAAGGGAGCCGTGACCGACTGGCTCGCGCAGACGCTGCCGACCTTCCAGCCGGAGCAGTTGCAGGCCAATTCCACCGCGATCGGGATCTTCGGTCTGGTCGGCCTGGTGTTCACCGGGCTCGGCTGGGTCGACGCCTTCCGCACCTCGCAGCGGGCGATCTGGCGGCTGGAGCAGCACCCGGGCAACCTCTTCGTCCGCCGGGTGGTCGATCTGGGGATGCTGCTGGCGCTGACGCTGGTCCTAGGCCTGTCGCTGGCCGTGATCGACTTGTCGTCCGCCTTGTTCGGCTGGATCTCCGGCGACACGTCCTCGGTCTGGCTGACGGTGTCGACCGTGGCCGTGACGCTCCTGGTCAACAGCTTCATCGGGGCGGCGCTGCTGACGGTCCTACCGCGGTTGCACGTCCAGCCGCGGCGGCTGATCCCCCCGGCGATCACGGTCGGCATCGGGGTGTCGCTGCTCAACTGGGGCGGCCGGGCGTACTTCACGCATTCGCTGCGGTTCTATCCGACCGCCACGGTGATCGCGACGACCGGCGTACTGCTGCTCTACCTGTACTTCTTCAACCAGATCGTGCTGTGGGGCGCGGCGCTCGCCGCCAGTTCGACCCGGGGCCGGTTCATCGACCTCGCCGCCGGGCCGCGCCCGGCCGATTCCCCCGGGGACCGATCGGAGCCGACGGACCCGCCAGCCGATAGTCCCGCTGGGGGTGCCAGCGGTTCTCCGGCGACTTGATGTCGCCCGTGTGCGTGAACAGCGTGAACTCGCTGACGTCGAAGCGGGCCTCGAACCCGGCCAGTTTCTCGAAGACGCCGTCGAGGGCCGGCTCGGGCACGTCCTGAGCGATCGTCACGTGCGGGTGGTAGGGATAGTGCCGCGGCCGCTGGAGTTCCGGTGTGGCGGTGATCGCGGCGGCCAGCTGCTCGCATTCGCTGATCCCGGCCGCGACGGCCACGAACACGACCTCGGTGATCGGCCGGAAGGTGCCGGTGCCTCGTAGGAGCAGCTCGAACTCGGCGTGTTCCGCGGCCACCGTGGCGAGGTGCCGCTCGATCGCGGCCAGCTCGGTCGCGTCGATCTCGGTCGGCCCGAGCAGGGTGACGTGCGCGGGGATGGCCGCGCCTAGTGGATCACCCGCCTCGATGCGATGGCGGGTCAGCTGTGGTCCCCACGGGGGCGGGACGTCGACCGCCACGCCGATGCGGACGGTCTGCGTCATGGCCGCCCCCTTTCGGCTGGGACTGTAGCCATCGGAGTCCCGGCGAGGATCGTCCGTTCCTCCAGCGATCATCACCCGTTCGCCGGGATCACGCGAGCTGAACCCGCTCTCATTCACGAAAGCGTTCCGCCGGAAAGCCGGGCGTGCGCGCTTCGCCGGGAGGCCGGGGTCAGGAAGCGGCGACGATCATCCCCGCCCCGACGGTCCGGTTCGTCACCTCGTCGATGATGATGAACCCGCCCGTCGTCCGGTTCCGCCGATACTCGTCGACCAGCAGCGGCTGGGTCGTACGCAGCCGGATCCGCCCGATCTCGTTGAGCCCCAACGAGGAGGCCGCCTCGTCGCGGTGCAGCGTGTTGATGTCCAGCCGGTAGTTCAGGGCCTTGACGATGCCCCGGACCGAACGGGTCGTGTGCTTGATGGCGTACTTGCCGCCGACGGCGAGCGGTGCGCTCTCGTCCATCCAGCAGACCATCGCCTCGATGTCCTGGGCCACCGCCGGCGCGTTGTGCGGGCGGCAGATGAGGTCGCCCCGGGCGATGTCGATCTCGTCTTCCAGCCGGACCGTGACCGACATCGGCGGGAACGCCTCGTCGACGGGACCGTCGGCGGTGTCGATCCCGGCGATGCGTGTGGTCAGGCCGCTGGGCAGGACGAGCACCTCGTCCCCGGGCTTCAGTACGCCCGAGGCGACCTGTCCGGCGTACCCGCGGTAGTCGAGGACGGCCGAGGACTGCGGCCGGATCACGTACTGCACCGGGAAGCGCACGTCGACGAGGTTGCGGTCGGACGCGATGTGCACGTGCTCCAGGTGGTGCAGCAACGACGGGCCCTCGTACCACGGCATCCGGTCGCTGCGGCTGACGATGTTGTCGCCGTTGAGCGCCGAGATCGGGATCGCGGTGAGGTCGGGCGCGTCGAGCTTGGCGGCGAAGGACGCGAACTCGTCGGCGATGGTGTCGAAGACCTCCTGCGAGTAGTCCACGAGGTCCATTTTGTTGACGCAGAGCACCAGGTGCGGCACGCGCAGCAGGGAGCAGAGGAAGGCGTGCCGCCGGGACTGCTCGACCAGGCCCTTGCGGGCGTCCACGAGGATGATCGCGAGGTCCGCCGTGGACGCACCGGTGACCATGTTCCGGGTGTACTGGATGTGCCCGGGGGTGTCGCCGATGATGAACTTGCGCCGGGGCGTGGCGAAATACCGGTACGCGACGTCGATGGTGATGCCCTGCTCGCGTTCCGCTCGCAGGCCGTCGGTCAGCAGCGCGAGGTTGGTGTACTCGTCGCCCCGGGCGGCGCTGACCGCTTCGACCGCTTCGAGCTGGTCGGTGAACAGCGACTTGGTGTCGTAGAGCAGCCGCCCGATGAGGGTCGACTTGCCGTCGTCGACCGAGCCGGCGGTGGCGAACCGGAGCAGGTCCATGCGGGCGGGCGGCGCCGAGACCGGCGCCGACTCGAGAACAGTCATCAGAAGTAGCCCTCCCGCTTGCGGTCTTCCATCGCCGCCTCGCTGACCTTGTCGTCGCCTCGGGTCGCGCCGCGTTCGGTGATCCGGGTCGAGGCGACCTCGTCGATCACCTTCTCGACGGTGTCGGCCTCGGAGGGCACCGCCGCCGTCATGCTCGCGTCGCCGACCGTGCGGTACCGCACGCGCCGCTTGGTGACGGTCTCGCCGGCCCGGGGGCGGATGAACTCGTTGACGCCGTAGAGCATGCCGCCGCGGTCGACGACCTCACGGTCGTGCGCGAAGTAGATCGAGGGCAGGTCGATGCGCTCCCGGGCGATGTAGTGCCAGATGTCCAGTTCGGTCCAGTTGGACAGCGGGAACACCCGGATCGACTCGCCGGGGCTGATCTTGGAGTTGTAGAGCGACCACAGCTCAGGGCGCTGGTTGCGGGGGTCCCATTGGCCGAACTCGTCGCGGAAGCTGAAGACCCGTTCCTTGGCCCGAGCCTTCTCCTCGTCGCGCCGGGCCCCGCCGAACAGGGCGTCGAAGCGGTACTTCTCCACGGCGTCGAGCAGCACCGGGGTCTGGATGCGGTTGCGCGTACCGTCGGCGGGCTCGCGGACCAGGCCGCGCTCCAGCGCCTCGGGGACGCTGGCGATCACCAGCTGGACGCCGAGTTCGGCCACTCGCCGGTCGCGGTACTCCAGCACCTCGGGAAAGTTGTGCCCGGTGTCGACATGCATCACCGGGAACGGGATGCGACCCGGGTGGAAGGCCTTCTCCGCCAGCCGGAGCATGACGATCGAATCCTTGCCGCCGGAGAACAGCAGCACCGGACGCTCGAACTCGGCAGCGACCTCGCGCATGACGAAGACGCTCTCCGCTTCGAGAGCATCCAGGTGCGATATGCGGTAGGCGGCATTCGTCTGGCCCATATTTCCAGACCTTTCCTAGTGCTTTGCTGGGGAATTAAGCTACCCGGCGATTGGGGCCGGTTCAACCAGCCTGTGACCTGCTCAACAGTTCGCGTTCGACGGCCGCCAGCAGTGGCCGGGCCAGCCGGGACCGGCAGACCAGCAGGTCCGGCAGCCGCGGGTCGGCCTGGTTGTAGATCAACGGCGAACCGTCCAGCCGGGAAGCGTGCAGACCTTGAGCCAGTGCGACCGCGACCGGCGCGGCGGAGTCCCACTCGTACTGTCCGCCCGCGTGCAGATAGGCGTCGACCTCGCCGGAGATCACCGCGGCGATCTTCGCGCCCGCCGACCCCATCGGCACCGGCACCGCGCCCAGCTCCTCGGCCACGCGCGCCACGAACTCCGGCGGCCGGCTGCGGCTCACCGCGATGCGTACCTGGGCGCCGTGCGCGGTCTGCTCCGGCGGCGACTGCGGCGCGCTGTCCGTGGCCAGCACGCTGCCCTGGGCGGGCAACGCGATCGCTCCGGCGGCGAGCCGTCCCTGGTCGCTCTTCAACGATCCACTGGTACGCCGACGGCGGCGAGCTGTACTGGCGGCTGTGGTGGTCCACAACGCGACGTGCACCGCCCAATCGGTACGGCCGGGTTCGGCGTACTCGCGGGTGCCGTCGAGCGGATCGACGATCCAGATCCGTTCGGCGCCCAGGCGTTCGGCGGCCTCGTCGGCGTCCCGGGCGCCCAGCGCCTCCTCGGAGAGGACCGCGTCGTCGGGCCGCCACGCGGCCAGCTGCGCCATGAGGTACTCGTGCGAGCGCCGGTCCCCCTCGTCGCGCAGCCGTCCCGGGTCGGTGAAGCCCATCTCCGTACGCAGGCCGAGCAACAGCTCTCCGGCCTGGGTGGCGAGGTTACGGGCGAGTTCGGCGTCCAGCATGTCGGTCATCAGTAAGCCCCAGATGTGCGTACCACGGCGGTGAGCGTGCGCAACAGGATCACCAGGTCCAACGAGAGCGACCAGTTCTCGACGTACCGCAGGTCGAGCCGGACGGCTTCCTCCCACGGCAGATCCGATCGGCCGGACACCTGCCAGAGGCCGGTCATCCCCGGCTTGACCGCGAGGCGGCGCAGCACGTCGTCGTGGTACATGGCCACCTCCTGCGGCAGCGGCGGGCGGGGACCCACGAGCGACATCTGCCCGGCGAGGACGTTGAACAGCTGCGGCAGCTCGTCGAGGGAGAGCCGGCGCAGCCAGCGCCCCACATCGGTCACCCGCGGATCGTCACGGATCTTGAAGAGAACCCGATCATTCTCATTGAGGTGTCGGAGTTCGCTCAGACGCGCCTCTGCGTCGACGTGCATGGTACGGAACTTGTAAATGCGGAACTCCCGCCCGTCCCGGCCGACTCTCACCTGACGGAACAGCACCGGGCCGGGCGAGTCCCGGCGGATACGCCACGCGATGAGCCCGAACAGCGGCGAGAGGAGCCCGATGAGCAGGGCCGCGCCGGCCCGGTCGACCAGCTCCTTGACGACCCGGCTGCCCCCGGACAGCCGGGGGTGGTCGACGTGCAGCATCGGCAGGCCGTCGACGGGGCGCAGCGTCGTCCGATCGCCCGCCACATCCATCAGCGCACTGGCCACGATGAGGTCGACGTCGTCGCCTTCCAGTCGCCAGGCCAGCCGCCGCAGCCGATGCCCGTCCAGCTCGGGGCAGCTTAGCACGATCACGGTGTCCGCACCCGCCCGGCGTACCGCCTCGGCCACCTCGTCGAAATTGCCGAAGACCGGCAGTCCCACCTGCCCGTCGCCGTCGGCCGGCACGCACGCGCCCACGACGTCGAGGCCGTGAAACCGTTCCCGCCGCAGCTGGTGCGTCATGGCGACGACCGCCAGTTCGTGGCCGACGACGATCACGCGGCGCAGGCATTCACCCCGCGACCGTCGGCGGTGCAGCCGTTTGCGCAGACAGAACCGCACCACGATCGCGGTCGCGGTGGCCGCCGGCAGCGCGACGAGCACATAGCTCCGCGCCGTGGGCAGCTCGAAGGCGTACGAGAAGATCGCGATCCCGGCCGTCAGCGCCAGCCCGCCCCGGATTACCCGGTCGTACTCGTCGGTGCCGACGTAGAGGAACCGCGTGTCGTACGCCCGCGCGAGCGCCAGTACCGACACCAGCACGATCGGCAGCAACGCCGACAGCACCAGATAGATCCGGGTGTACGAGGTGAGCTGACTGAACCGCAGATGGAAGGCGAGCCACCCGGCGCCGAGCCCGACGAGGAAGTCGGCGAGCATCAGGGTGAGCTGGTACCGCGTCTCCCAGCGGCGGGCCCGCCGCACGAGGGCCGGATGCACATACTGGTACGCCCCCGGCAGCAGCCGCGGCAGCACGACGGTGTCGATCTCGGTCAGCGGCCGCGTGTCCAGGATCGGCGGTACGGGCGGCGTGGCCACACGTGGATGCGGCCGGGGCCCAGTTCGACGCTGTTCCTCCGCCATCACGCACCCCCCGCTCGCTGACGCACGGGCGCTGCGGACGCCCGTTATGTCGGCATGTTCAACGGGTGAGCAGCGACGACGTCACGCCGCGTGGTACGCGTTCTGGGTGGGCTCCAAGCCTTTGACGATCAGCGACTCCACCGCGTCGGCGGCCCGATCGACGAGGAACTCCAGTTCTTTGCGCTCAGCCCCCGAGAAGTCGGAGAGCACGAAATCGGCCGGATCCTGGCGGCCGGGCGGCCGGCCGATGCCGAACCGGACCCGCAAGTAGTCCTTTGTCGACAGTGACTTGCTCATCGAGCGCAGACCGTTGTGGCCGCCCTCGCCGCCGCCCAGCTTCATCCGGATCTGGCCGTAGGGGATGTCCAGTTCGTCGTGCACCGCGACGACCTGCGCCGGCGGCACCTTGTAGAACTGCGCGAGCGCGGCGACCGGGCCGCCCGACAGGTTCATGTACGTCAGCGGCTTGGCCAGCACCAGTTTCGGGGCGTCCACGCCGTATCCCAGGCGCCCCTCGGCCACCTCGGCGACACCGCCCCGGGTCTTCCGCGCGAACGATCCCCCGACCCGCTTAGCCAGCAGGTCGGCGACCATGAAGCCGACGTTGTGCCGGTTCTGCGCGTACTGCGGACCCGGGTTGCCCAGACCGACCACCAGCCACATGCTCACACGCACCTCCCGCGTACACGATGCCAGAAAGAAGAAGGCCGCCACATGGTGGCGGCCGTCTTCGAAGGAGAACTCAGCTCTCGGCGGGAGCCTCGGCCTCGGCGGCCTCGCCCTCCTCGGCGACCTCGGCAGCCTCGGCGGTCTCGCCCTCGAGCTGCTCGGCGGTCGGCGCGACGCTGACGACGGCGATGGTGGTCTCCGCGTCGGTCGCGAGCTCGACGCCCCGCGGCAGCTTGAGGTCGCCGGCGGTGACGTGCGCACCGGCGTCGAGGCCGTCGATCGAGGCCTCCAGCGACTCGGGCAGGTGCAGCGCCTCGGCGACGATCGAGACGCGGTCGTGCTCGGTCACCACCAGGGTGCCGGCCGCCGCGGTGCCGACCAGGTGCACCGGAACGTCCACGGTGACCTTCTCGCCGCGCTTGACGATGACGAGGTCGACGTGCTCGAAGGTGTCCCGAATCGGGTCACGCTGAATCGCCTTGGGCAGCGCGAGGGTCTTCGTGCCGTCCTCCGCGTGCAGCTCGAAGACGGTGGTCATGCCGCCGTGGCGGATCGCCGCGGCGAACTCCCGGGCGGGCAGGGCGATGTGCTTGGGCGCTTCGCCATGCCCGTAGACGACTGCGGGCACCTTGCCTGCGCGGCGGGTGCGACGCGCGCCGCCCTTGCCGAACTCCGTACGCGGCTCGGCGCTGATCTTTACCTCAGACACGGTTCATACTCCTGGCTCAACGGGCTGGCTGGCTGTCGTGGGCCGACGCGAGGGCGCACGGGCACAGACCCGGAGCACCATGTCGATCACGGTGCTTCAACGCAGACCGCGAAGCCCGCAGAGCACCCTCGCCGTGGCAACCGGACCAGCCTACCCGACCACCGACGGTGACCCCAGCCGACCCCCGCTTTGTGAGCGGCGTCTTAGCTGAGTCCACCGAAGAGGGTCGTGACCGAGCCGTCGTCGAATACCTCGCGGATGGCGCGGGCCAACAGCGGGGCGATCGAGAGCACGGTGAGCTTGTCGAACTGCTTCTCCGGCGTGATCGGGAGCGTGTTGGTCACGATCACCTCGGCGATGCGGCTGTTCTTGAGGCGCTCGGTCGCCGGGTCGGAGTTGATCGCGTGCGTCGTCGCGACGATCACGTCGCCGGCACCGGAGTCGAACAGGATGTCCGCGGCCTTGCAGATGGTGCCGGCCGTGTCGATCATGTCGTCGACGATGATGCAGGTTCGTCCCTCGACCTCACCGATCACCCGGTTCGCCACCACCTGGTTGGGCTTGAGCGGATCGCGGGTCTTGTGGATGAAGGCCAGCGGACAACCGCCCAGCCGGTCGGTCCAGCGCTCGCCGACCCGGACCCGGCCCGAGTCGGGCGCGACCACGGTGAGCGCGCGATCGCCGTACTTCGCCTCGACGTAGCCCGCGAGCGTGTCCATCGCGAACAGGTGGTCCACTGGGCCGTCGAAGAACCCCTGGATCTGCGCGGTATGCAGATCCACGGTGAGGATCCGGTTGGCGCCCGCCGTCTTGAGCAGGTCGGCGATGAGGCGGGCCGAGATCGGCTCCCGGCCGCGGTGCTTCTTGTCCTGCCGGGCGTACGGGTAGAACGGGAGCACCACGGTGATCCGCTTGGCCGAGCCCCGCTTCAGGGCGTCGATCATGATCAGGGTCTCCATGACCCAGGTGTTCACCGGGCTCGTGATCGACTGGACCACGAAGGCGTCCGATCCTCGGACAGACTCCTTGTACCGGACGAAGATCTCACCGTTGGCGAAATCGTAGGCGGCGGTCGGGGTCGGTGCGACACCCAAGGTCTGCCCGATCTCCTCGGCGAGCTCGGGGTACGCCCGCCCCGAGAAAAGCATCAGATTCTTTCGGTTCTCCGCGACGATGCTGCCCATCGGCCCTGT
This sequence comes from Hamadaea sp. NPDC051192, assembly GCF_040682475.1. Lineage (NCBI taxonomy): Bacteria > Bacillati > Actinomycetota > Actinomycetes > Micromonosporales > Micromonosporaceae > Hamadaea > Hamadaea sp. NPDC051192. Next base: position 21,031 of record NZ_JBFBAZ010000011.1, on the reverse strand, counting down.
CTGCCCCTCCGCGCGCCACTGCGACCAAGTATGACCCTCGCGGGTCATCCTCTCCTGGTACTTGACCAAGCTCGTAGCCGGTTCACGATCAGGTGCGAAAGATCACCGCGCCGAGTGTCACCGCTGGTCAGCGGCGTCCTCGTCGGCCGTCTCCGCCGCGTCGAGCGCGGCTTGCGCCGCCTGCGCGGCGGCGCTGTCGGGCCGGCGCTTGAAGATCCAGCCCTCCTTGTTGACCTGCCGCTCCCGCGCCACGGCCAGCGCACCCGGCGGGACGTCGGCGTCGACGACCGAGCCGGCCGCGGTGGACGAGCCGTCCCCGAGCGTCACCGGGGCCACCAGCACCGAGTCGGAGCCGGTGTTCACGTGGGAGCCGATGATCGTCCGGCTCTTCGACCGCCAGTTGTAGTTGGCCACGACGTTCGCCGCGCCGATGTTGGTGAAGTCGCCGACGGTCGCGTCGCCCACGTAGGACAGGTGCGGGACCTTCGTCCCCTCGCCCAGCGACGAGTTCTTCACCTCGACGAACGTGCCGACCTTGGACTTCACGCCGAGGGTCGTCCCCGGCCGCAGGTACGCGTAAGGCCCCACCTTGGCCTGCGGGCCGATCTCGGCCAGCACGGCGTGCGCCTTCACGACCTCCGCCCGCTCGCCGACGACGGTGTCGACCAGCGTCACCTCGGGACCGACGACCGCACCGGCCGCCACCGAGGTCGCTCCCTTGAGCTGCGTGTTGGGCTCGATCACCGCGTCCGGGTCGATGGTGACCGCGGGCTCGATCCAGGTCGAGGCCGGGTCCACGATCGTCACGCCGGCCCGCATGTGGCCGTCGTTGATCCGGTCTCGGAGCAGGGCGCCCAGCCGGGCCAGCTCGGCCCGGTCGTTGCAGCCCAGCGTCTCCTCCACCGCGGGAGCGGTGTGCACCGCGAGCCGGCGACCGGCCGCGAGCAGCAGCCCGAACACGTCGGTCAGGTATTCCTCGCCCTGGGCGTTGTGCGTGGTCAGCTTGCCGAGCGCGTCGCGCAGGGCGTCGGCCTCGAAGGCGTACACCCCGGCGTTGATCTCCCGGATGGCCAGCTGCTCGGCGTCCGCGTCGCGGGCCTCGACGATCGCGGCCAGCCCGCCCTCGGCGTCCCGCACGATCCGGCCGAGGTTGCCCGGTTCGGCCATCACCGCGGTCAGCACGGTCGCCGCGGCGGCGTCCTCCTCGTGCCGCTCGATCAGGGCGGTCAGCGTCGCCGTCCGCAGCAGCGGGACGTCGGCGTTGACGACCAGGACCGTGCCGGTGGCGTCTTCGAGCGCGTCGAGCGCCACCCGCACCGCGTGCCCGGTCCCCCGCTGCTCGGCCTGCAGGACCGGCCGCGCCTGCGGCGCGATCTCGGACAGATGCTCGATGACCTGCTCAGCCTTGTGCCCCACGACGACCGCCGTACGCTCGGCGCTCAGCGGTTCGGCGGCGGCCAGGACGTGCCCGACGAGACTGCGACCCAACAGCGGATGGAGGACCTTGGGCAGCTGGGACTTCATCCGCTTGCCCTCGCCGGCCGCGAGGATGATCACAGTACGCGCCACGCGGGTTACCGCCTCTTGATCCGCAGGTACTTCCGGGTCTGCTAGATGGACAGCTCGGCCGCCAGGGTTCGAACCTGAAACTTCAGAGCCAAAATCTGAGGTGATGCCAATTTCACCACGGCCGAAGGTGTGCGCGGAAAGCCTAACGCGCCTCGCCGTCCGGCACATCCGCAGGCCCGGCGAGCGCGTCGAGCACGCTCTCGATGGTGCGATAGAGATCGCGGCTGTGGCAAACCCGTATTCGGAGCCGGCCGTGATGTTCCTGGAGGTGATCGGGCCGCTCCGCCGCCATGAGCAGGCGCTTGGGGTCGGGGGCACGGAAGTCCTCCACCCGCGCGCCTAGGTGTTCCGCCCACCAGACGACCGCCGCCACCGGGTCGACGGCGTCCTGGAGCAGCACTCGCAGCGACAGATCCGTCCGCGCCACCCCGACGGCGTCGAGGAAACGAAGGAAGAGGAGCCCGAGCCGGGCGTCCGCGGTGACCAGCTCGACGCGCTCGTTCGGCCGGGTGGGCGTGGCCTTGGCACCCGCGCACCAGTAGACGACCGAACCGAGCAGGAGCAGGTCGCGATCGTCGAGCGAACCGATCCGGGCGGCGTTCTCGGCGGCCAGCCGGTGGCGCTGCGCCGACCGCTCGGCCCGGTGCCGCGTCCAGCGGGCGTCGGTCATCCGCCGGGCGTTGGCCCTGCGGCGCTCGGCGTCCACCGGATCGCCGGTCAGCGGGATGTGTTTGGTCCACTGCCAGGCCGTGGACCGGGCGACGCCCAGCTCCTCGGCGATGACCGGGACGGTACGCCCGGAGCGGCGCAGGTCGACCGCACGGGCGCGCAGTTCGTCCTTGGCGTTCGGGCGCTTGGTCCACTCCGGCACGGGTACGCCCCGCAGCCAGTCGTCGATCTGAGCGCGGCTGACGCCGAGCAGTTCACGGATTTGGGCTATCGACAGCTGATCGTCGGCCCGCAGACGGCGGGCCACCTCCCCCATGTCCATGCATAAGGGTTAGCACGGGTGTACGAGGAAGGGGAGTCTTGCGTTTGCTTCGAGCTTGTGCAGGTGGACCAAGGAAATTCACAGGTGCCGACCCTGTGAAACTACGGGACCGTAAGTTACGGTGACGTAGGCGTAAGAGAGCCGCCCCACCCCCGCCCAGCACAGTGAGGTGCCATCGCCCATGAGCACAGACGTCCACCCGGCCACGGAGTCAGCGTTGACGGCCGACCTCGAGACCAACGCGACCGGCGCCGCCGAGATCGAGCAGACCATCCGGGGGCCGAAGCCGCTCACCGAGGGCGCTCAGCCGACCGGCGTACTGATCGGTTTGTGGGCGTTCGTCGTCATTCCGTTCATCGCGCTGATCGCCGCGATCCCGGTCGCCTGGGGCGGCTGGCTGTCCTGGGTCGACATCGCCATCTTCGCCGTGTGGTACTGCGTCGCCGGGCTGGGCATCACCATCGGCTTCCACCGTTACCTCACGCACGGCTCGTTCAAGGCCACCCGGTGGCTGCGCGTGACGCTCGCGGTCGCCGGCTCCTTCGCCGTCGAGGGCTCGCCCACCCAGTGGGTCGCCGACCACCGCCGTCACCACGCGTTCTCCGACAACGAGGGCGACCCGCACTCGCCGTGGCGCTTCGGCACCTCGTTCTGGGCGCTGACCAAGGGCCTGTTCTACGCGCACATGGGCTGGCTGTTCGCGCGGGAGCTGACCAACCGCGCCCGATTCGCCCCGGACCTGGTCGCCGACAAGGACATCCAGAAGGTCGACAAGCTCTTCCCGACGCTGATCGCCATCTCGCTGATCGCCCCGGCGGCCGTCGGCGGCCTGGTCACCTGGTCCTGGCAGGGCGCGCTGACCGCGTTCTTCTGGGCCGGGCTGGTCCGCGTCGGCCTGCTGCACCACGTCACGTGGTCCATCAACTCGATCTGCCACGTCTACGGCGAGCGCCCGTTCGAGACCCGGGACGGCGACAAGGCCTCCAACTTCTGGCCGCTGGCCATCCTGTCGTTCGGCGAGAGCTGGCACAACCTGCACCACTCGGACCCGACCTGCGCCCGCCACGGGGTCATGAAGGGCCAGATCGACATCTCCGCGCGTACCATCTGGCTCTTCGAAAAGGCCGGCTGGGCGACCAATGTTCGCTGGCCCAAGCGCGACCGGCTGGCCTCGAAGCTGGTGGAGGGCGCTCAGACGAGCGCCGGCCGCCTCGGCCGGTGACCTCCACCGCCGCCTTGCCGGAGCGACCCGCGGGGGCGTCGGCCTGGCAGGATGGCGGCGTGGAAGAAGCGCGAGTACGCGACCAGGCAGCGCGACCGGCGGAGCGCACCCAGGCCAAGGGCCGGGTACGCATGTCGGCGGCGCAGCGCCGCGAGCAGCTGATCGCGATCGGCCGTCAGCTGTTCGCGGAACGGGGGTTCGACGCGACCTCGATCGAGGAGGTCGCGGCCCGGGCCAAGGTCTCCAAGCCGGTGGTCTACGAGCACTTCGGCGGCAAGGAAGGCCTGTACGCGGTCGTCGTGGACCGCGAGGTGCGCTCGCTGCTCGACCGCATCGCCGGCGCGCTGACCGCCGGGCATCCCCGTGAGCTGCTGGAGCAGGCGGCCCTGGCGCTGCTGGACTACATCGAGGAAGAGACCAACGGCTTCCGGGTGCTCGTCCGCGAGTCGCCGGTGATGTCGGCGTCGGGCAACTTCTCCTCGGTCCTCAACGACGTCGCGCACCAGGTCGAGCACATCCTCGGCGCCGAGTTCAAGACGCGGGGCTACGACCCGAAGCTGGCCGAGCTGTACTCGCAGGCGCTCGTCGGCATGGTGTCGCTGGTCGGCCGCTGGTGGCTGGAGGTGCGCAAGCCGCGCAAGGAGACGGTGGCCGCGCACATGGTCAACCTGGCCTGGAACGGGCTGGCCCAGTTGGAGCAGAAGCCCGGTCTGCTGACCCGCCGGGGCAAGTAGCCCCGGCGGCGGGCCTCAAACGGCGGCGTGTCCCGGATGCTTACCGCCCGGTACGCGGATCGCCTCCTCCTGCCGGGCCTGCTCGGGCGGGCCGGTGCGGTTGTAGAGGCCGATCGTGAGCAGCGCGGTGCCGATCAGGCTGGACACCACACAGGTCGCGACCGAGAAGTTCAGCTTGTTCAGGTCGGACCGGATGATGATCAGCCCGAAGACGCCGACGAACATGAACAGGCCGCCGGCCCCCAGGTCGACGAAGTGGTCGATGTTGCGGCCGTAGAGGTTGGCCAGCAGCACGATCACCCCCATGACGATGGAGAGCACCGAGAAGGCCATATTCGTCTTGAGGCCGAGCACGACCGTGTCGCCGCGCGAGAAGAACGACTCGTCAGCGGTCTGGATCGCCCCGATGATCCCGAAGATCAGCAGATAGAGCCCGATGAGGACGGCCAGCGCCCGGTAGAGCGGCCGCAGCCGATGGTTGACCGGTATGTGCGACATGATCGGATTCTCCCATCCGCGCAGCCGCTCCACCCCGCGATTCAGGCCATTCCCGTTAGAGGGCGCGCTGCCACTCCATACCTCCCCAGGCGGGGCGGAAACCCATCGCCTCGTTGATGGAGATCATGTAGCCGTTGCTGGCCGCGTTCCACGTCGTGATCCGGGCGATGGCCGGGTCCTCCTGACGGGCCCGGCGCAGGTTCTCGACCTTGGCGATGGTGCCCAGCCGGTGGCCCCGGTGATCGGGATCGACGAGGGTGATGAACTGCAGCGCCTGCCCGTTGGTCAACTCGGGATCGAGACAGATCGTCGTCCAGGCCACGAGCTTGCCCGACGCCTCGTGCACCAGGCCCGTGTGGACGGTCTGGCGGCCGCGTACGGTCAGCGACGCCTCCCGTTCGCGGACGCGGTCGGCGGTGACCTTCTCCGGCTCGAGCTCGAGGTCGCCGGTCGGGGCGTCGGAGAACAGCCGCCCGTCGAGGTACGCGACGTCGTCGATCAGGTCGTCGGGCGGCACGCCCAGCCACTGCACGACGCGGTAGCCCTCGGCTTTGGCCCAGGCCTCGGCGAGCATCCGGTCCAGCACCGCCTCGTCGACGGTGGCGACCTCCAGCTGCCGGGCGATCTCGGGCAGGGCCGGCTCGAAGCCCAGCGACCGGGCGAAGGCCGCGGGCGCGGCCGGAGCGGGCGGGCACCCCTCGACGTCGTACATCGTGGCGCAGTGCAGCTTCGTCCGGCCCAGCTCTTGAGCCCGGCGGACGGCGTACGCGAAGAGCTGGCGGCCGAGCCCCTGGCGCCGGAACTCCGGCGCCACGATGACGTCGACATTGGCCATGTCGGTGTTCTCGAGCACCGGGGCCTCGATGCGGACCAGCCCGACGGCGGCGCCGTCCAGCCGGGCCAGATAGCGCTCGCCGATCTGACCGGGGAACGGATCGGTGACGAAGCAGTCGAAGGCCCGCCGGGAGAAGACCGGGCCGCGTGGGTTGTCCACGGTCATGGCCGCCTGATACACGGGGTACGCGTCATCGTGGTCGGCCAGGGTGGCGAGGGCGATGTCGAGACTCATCCGCCCAGCATGTCCGACGGGTGCGACAGCCGCAGCCGGGTTTTACGCACCCGCCGGACAGCGGTGGTCAGTGGGCGGCGGCGGCAGCCCGGCCGGACTTCAGGTACAGGCCGGCGGCCATCAGCAGCGAGCCGATGACGTACGCGACGATCACATTCGACATGCGGTAGCTCAGGAAGTTGGCGTCCGTCCGCATGATCAGCAGGCCGACCGTGCCGACGGCCATCAGCGCGCACCCGAGGAGGAAGCTGATCGTGCTGTCGACGTTGCGGCCGATCAGCAACGCCAGCAGCATGACGACGCCGCTGCCGACCATCAGCAGGGCGTGCCCCGGGTTCATGCCCAGCAGGCCGAGCACCTTGCTGTCGTTGGCGGCGAAGTACTCCTGCGACGAGGTGCTGAAGTAGCCGATCGCTCCGATCAGGACAGTCACCGCCGAGGCGACGGCCGCGATCGTCCGATAGACCGGACGCAGGGGGTGGTTGACCGGCGCGTGCTTGAACATCTCGCACTCCCGAGTGAGGGTGAGGGGTGTAGCCGGCCGCGCGAACCGGGCTCACCCGGGCCGTACGGCAGACGCCGAGCAGGGTACAACGGGACGGTTCAGGCCTCGGAGACGGTCTCGGCCAGGGTGAGCCACTCCTCCTCCAGCGCCTCGCGTTCGGCGAGCAGCGTCCGCAGCTCGGCATCGAGGCCGGCCACCTTCTCGTAATCCGTCGCGTTGTCGGCCAGCTGCTTGTGCAGCTTGCCCTCGCGCTCGCTGAGCTTGCTCAGCGCCCGCTCCACGCGTACCAGTTCCTTCTTGGCGGCCCGGAGGTCTCCCGCGGTGGAGCTGGTCCGATCGGACTTGACCGGCGCGAGCGCCGCCGGTGGCGCGAGGCCCGGGGAGCGGGCGAGATACTCGTCGATTCCGCCCGGCAGGTGGGTGATCCGGCCGTCGCCGAGCAGCGCGTACGCCGCCTCGGTGACCCGCTCGACGAGGTAGCGGTCGTGGCTGGCCACGATGAGCGTGCCGGGCCAGCCGTCGAGCAGGTCTTCCAGCGCGGCCAACGTGTCCGTGTCGAGGTCGTTGGTCGGCTCGTCGAGGATGAGCACGTTGGGCTCGGCCGCCAGCAGCCGCAGGAGTTGCAGCCGGCGCCGCTCGCCGCCGGACAGGTCCTTGACGTAAGTCCACACTCGACGATCGGTGAACCCGAACACCTCGGCGAGCTGCGTCGCCGACAACTCCTTGTCGCCGACCTGCACCCGCTTGGCGACCTCCTCGACGGCCTCCAGCAGCCGTAGGTCCCCGGGCAGCTCGGCCAGCTCCTGCGACAGGTACGCGATCTTCACCGTCTGCCCGGTGAGCACCTGGCCGGAGGACGGCTGGAGCTGCCCGGTCAACGCCCGGAGCAGGGTCGTCTTGCCCGCTCCGTTCGGGCCGAGCAACGCGATGCGATCGCCGGGGCCGACCCGCCAGGTGACGTCGTCGAGGATCTTCTTCGGGCCGGCGTACAGGGTGACGTCCTCCAGGTCGAAGACCTGCTTGCCGAGGCGCGCGGTGGCCATCCGGGCCAGCGACACCGAGTCGCGGACCGGCGGCACGTCCGCGATCAGCGCGTTCGCGGCATCGATCCGGAACCGCGGCTTGCTCGTCCGCGCCGGTGCCCCCCGGCGCAGCCAGGCGATCTCCTTGCGCAGCAGGTTCTGCCGCCGCTCCTCGGACACCTGCTCGCGGCGCGCGCGTTCCACCCGGGCGAGGGTCCAGGCCGCGAAGCCGCCGTCGTACGCGCGGACGGTCTGGTCGGCGACCTCCCAGATCCGGGTACAGACGGCGTCGAGGAACCAGCGGTCGTGCGTCACGAGGACGAGCGCGGACTTCAGCTTGGTGGTGATCCAGTCGGCCAGCCAGCCGATCCCGGTGATGTCGAGGTGGTTGGTCGGCTCGTCCAGGATCAGCACGTCGCAGTGCCGGATGAGCAGCGCGGCCAGGGCGATCCGGCGGCGCTCGCCACCCGACTTCGGGCCGATCGGATCGTCGAGCCCGATGCCCGGCATGCCCAACCCGTCCAGCACCGTACGCACACCGGCGTCGCCGGCCCATTCATGCTCGGCGGCGAACCCCTCGTCGAGCCAGGCGGTGCCCAGGACGACGTCGCGTACGGTGATCTCACCCGGCAGGTCCAGCCGCTGGGGCAGGGTGGCCACCCGTAGATCACGGCGGTGCGCGACCCGGCCGGTGTCCGGTTCCTCGATCTTCGCCAGCAGTTTGAGCAGCGTGCTCTTGCCCGCGCCGTTGAGCCCGACGACGCCGATGCGATCGGATTCGTCCAGCCCGAGCGACACGTCCGTCAACAGCTGCCCGGCGGTGCCGTAGCCCTTGCCGACCCGGTCGAGATTGATGATGTTCGCCATTACGTCCCGCTCTCCCCGTTGATCATGGAGTTAACTGTGGTCTCGCCGGTGTGTCAGGGGCGCATACTCCATGATCAAAAAAGATGGTCGGCGCACGAGAGCCGGTGTTACACGGATCTAGCGCCGATGACGGGGCCTTGGGCGACGCGGACGGCTCGGCAGACACCGGCCTTTTCCAGGCCGGCCGCGACCTCGCCCGCGTGGTCGGCGCTCGATGCAAGGAAGACACAGGTCGGGCCGGAACCGGAGACCAGGCCCGCGAGCGCGCCCGCTTCGGTGCCCGCCCGCAGCACCTCGCCCAACGCCGGGCGCAAGGAGATCGCGGCTGCCTGGAGGTCGTTGCCGAGTGCGGCGGCCAGCACGGCCGGGTCCCGCTGCCGCAGCGCCGCCATCAGATCGTCGGTGTCGCCCAGCGGCTCGGGCGCCTCGCCCGCCAGCCGCAGCCGGTCCAGCTCCCGATAGACGTCCGGAGTGGACAGACCGCCCTCGGCGAGACCGAGCACCCAGTGCCAGGTATGCGCCCGCGCCAGCACCGGGCTCACCGCCTCACCCCGGCCGGTGCCGAGCGCGGTGCCGCCGTGGATGAGGAAGGGCACGTCGGAGCCGAGCGACGCGGCGAGCCGGGCCAGTTCGTCGCGTGGCACACCGGTCCCCCACAACGCGTCGCAGGCGACGAGCGTCGCCGCGGCGTCGGCCGAGCCCCCGGCCAGGCCGCCCGCCAGCGGGATCTGCTTGCGCAGGTGCAGCCGCGCGTGCGCGTTGACCTTGGCGAACTCGGCCAGCGCGTGGGCCGCCCGGATGATCAGGTTGCTGTCGTCGAGGGCGAGCGAGCCGGCGCCCTCGCCCTCCATGGTGAGCGTGAGCGTGTCGCCCCGGCGTGCGGTCACCTCGTCGTGGAGGGAGATCGCGTGGTAGACCGTGCGCAGCTCGTGGAAACCGTCGCGGCGCAGCGGGCCGACACCCAGATGCAAGTTGATCTTCGCCGGAACGCGCACCTTCACGGTGCTGGGCAACGGCCGGTCCTGCTCGTCGTCATCCGGCCACCACGCTTCGGTCACCGGGCAACCCTACCGTCTGCCTCCGCTTCCGGCGGTTCGCTCACCGCGGTCCGCCGGGCGGCCGCGATCGCGGCGAATTCCATGACCGTCAACGATTCCCCGCGCGCCTGTGGGTCGACACCCGCCGCTCGCAGGATCTGCTCGGCCACCGCCGAACCACCGGCCCAGCCGGCGAGCGCCGCCCGCAACGTCTTACGCCGCTGGGCGAACGCCGCGTCCACGACCGCGAAGACATCCTCCCGGGGGACCGCCGCCGGCGGCGCGTCGCGCAGGGTGAACGCCACCAATCCGGAGTCGACGTTCGGAACCGGCCAGAACACCGCGGGCGGCACCTTTCCCGCCATCCGTGAGTCGGCGTACCAGGCGAGTTTGACCGAGGGGATGCCGTAGACCTTGGACCCCGGCCCGGCGGTCAGCCGGTCGGCCACCTCCAGCTGCACCATCACCAGCCCGTGCCGCAGGCTCGGCAGGGTCGCGAGCAGATGCAGCACGACCGGTACGGCGACGTTGTAGGGCAGGTTGGCCACCAAAGCGGTGGGCGCCGGTGTGAAGTCAGCCACCGTGGTCTTCAATGCGTCCCCGGCCAGCACGGTCAGCCGGTCCTCGGCCTCCGGGGCCTGCTCGGCGACGGTCTCCGGCAGCGCTGCGGCGAGCACAGGATCGAGTTCCACCGCGTGCACCCGGGCGGCGGTCTCCAGCAGTCCCAGCGTCAGCGAACCCAGCCCGGGGCCGACCTCGAGCACGACATCGTCCGCGGTCAACCCGGCCGCCGCCACGATGCGCCGGACCGTGTTGGGGTCGTGAACGAAGTTCTGCCCCAGCTTCTTCGTCGGGCGTACGCCCAGCTTGGCGGCGAGGGCGCGGATCTGCGCCGGCCCCAGCAGTCCGGTCATAGTCGATCAGCCTACGGCCTCACCAGGGCCTGTTCACCAGGGGCCGAACACGCGCTCCCCGGTCGCCGAGATGCCCTGGCAGACCTCCTCGACCGGCAGCCCCTTCGCCTCGGCCAGCCCGCGTACGGTCAGCGGGATCAGGTAGGAGGCGTTCGGCGCACCCCGATGCGGCATCGGCGTCAAGTAGGGCGCGTCGGTCTCGACGAGCAGCTGCGACGGCGGCGTCAACGCGGCCGCCTCCCGCAGGTGCGGCGCGTTCTTGAAGGTCACCGTGCCGGCGAAGGACAGCACATACCCCCGGCGTACGCACTCGGCGGCGAAGAAGACGTCGCCGGAGAAGCAGTGCAGCACCACGGTGTCGGGCGCGCCCGCGTCGTCGAGCACCCGCAGGACGTCGGCGTGCGCGTCGCGATCATGGATCACCAGCGCCTTTCCGGTGCGCTTGGCGATCTCGATGTGCCCCCGGAAGCTGTGCTCCTGCGCCTTGAGGCCGTCTTCGCCGGTCCGGAAGAAGTCCAGCCCGGTCTCGCCGATCCCGCGTACGCGCGGCTGCCCCGCGAGCGAGTCGATCACGGCGAGCGCGGCGTCCAGATCGGCCAGCCGCGGAGCCTCGTTGGGATGCAAGGCCACCGTCGCCAGCACGGCCGGTACGCGTTCGGCGAGCGCGGCGCTCCACTGGGACGAGGTCACATCGACCCCGACCTGGACCAGCCGGTCGACGCCGACCGCGCGGGCCGCCGCGATCTGATCCTCGACCGACCACCCCGACCCGTCCGACCCGACGATGTCGAGATGCACATGGCTGTCCAGCACGGCAACCGGCAGCGCGGCGGGCGCTTCCGGGGCCGGACGCGTACGCCGATCGGCCGCTCGCTGGCTGCGATCACTCACCCGACGATCCTACGGGCCGCGCTGAACCCGAGGCCGCCGCGTCAGATCTCGTAGTAGCCGCCGCGTCAGATCTCGTAGTAGAGGTCCAGGTCGTGCACTTCGGTGAGTTCGGCGACCGGTGCCCACACCTCGTAGACGCCGCGCTCCTGGCATTGGGCTCCGGTGGCGGCCACGGTCACCGCGTCGGGGTCGCAGATCCGCAGGCGCGCCCAGTCGCCCTCGGCTCCGACGCCGGTGCAGAGGACGCCGCGCCAGCGGGCGTACCGGGTGCGACGGGCGAGCGAGTCGACCGGGAAGCGGGCCGCCCGCGACATCGCCAGTACGCGGAACGTCTCCGGCGGGTCGGCGACCGCGTCGTGCTCGGCCTCCTGGAACCGGCCCACCAGGCGGCTGAACGCGCGCTCGCCGTGCAGCGGGTGGTATTCCTGCTCGGGTGCGACGCCGGGCAGGCCGTAGAGCAGCGGCCGCCACTGCGGACCGGCCAGGCGCAGCCAGCCGCGCTGCTCCGGCTGATAGGTGTAGAGGATCGCCTCGGACCCGTCCGGCGTGTACGCGATCAGTGAGGCGTTCGCGGTGAGCGGCAGGTCGGCGAAGTCGGCCGTGTGGAACTCCGGGATGAGTTCGGTGCTGCTCGGGGCGAACCCCGTCCCCAGCACGGGCGGGCCGACCCGTTCGTGGGCCGGGATGGCACTCAGGCCGCCGCCGGCTTTCGGGTACGCGTAGTCAACCGGGTCGACCGCGCGCCACCGCAGGACGAAGGTGACCGGGGCACTCGGATCGGCGCCGAGCACCGACCAGTCGCCCGGGCTACGCAGGGACGCGGTGTCGTAGCCGCGATAGCAGAAGCCGGACACGACGGCGCCCCGCAGCACTCCGGCGACGGCGCGGGCGGGCAACGGTTTGACCATCCGGGTGCCCCGCCGGACGACAGCGGTGGAGCGGACTGTCTCGATCAGCTCGGCGTCGACGCCGCGCGCATGCTGCTGGCTGAGCCGCTGGATCCTTTCCCAGCTCACCTCCCGGCTGAGCGGAACGAGCATCGGCCCGTCCAGCTCACCCGGGGAGATCACGGAGTGATCGACAATCGTCACAATCAGCGACCGTAGCCCCCGAAGGTGAACGGAGCGTGACCGTCGCCGGAAGGGTCAGCCGGCCAGCCGGGCCAGCTCCTCCTCCACGATCGACGGGTCCAGCTTCTTGAAGACCGGGGTCGGCGGCTTGAGCGGCGTACCGGAGACGATCGGGACCGTCTCCCACTTCGCCCCGACCGTGTAGTCCCCGGTCAGGATCGGGTACGCCGGACCGCCGTCCAGGTCGTCGACCTCGACGATCTGCGGCATCGGGGCGTGGACCCCCGTCCCGCCGAGCAGCTCGTGGATCTGCTGGGCGGCGTGCGGCAGGAACGGCGTCAGCAGGGTGTTGCAGTCGCGGATGACCTGCAACGCGACGTGGAGAACCGTGCCGAGGCGCGCGCGCTCGTCCTCGCCCTTCAGCTTCCACGGCGCCTGGTCGGAGAAGTAGCGGTTGGCCTCGGCCACGACCTTCATCGCCTCGGAGATGGCCTGCTTCTGCCGGTGGTGCTCGATGAGGTCGCCGACCGTCTGGAAAGCGTTACGCGACAGCGCCAGCAGCGCCTCGTCCTCCGGGGTCAGCGGACCGGCCGCCGGGATCTCGCCGAAGTTCTTCGCCGCCATCGAGATCGCCCGGTTCACCAGGTTGCCCCAGCTCGCCACCAGCTCGTCGTTGTTCCGCCGAAGGAACTCCGACCAGGTGAAGTCGGTGTCGGTGGTCTCCGGTCCGGCCACCGCGATGAAGTACCGCAGCGCGTCGGCGTCATAGCGCGACAGGAAGTCCCGGACGTAGATGACGACCCGGCGCGACGAGGAGAACTTGCGGCCCTCCATGGTCAGGTACTCGCTGGACACGACCTCGGTCGGCAGCGACAGCTCGCCGAACTCGCCGGGCTTGCCGCCCTTGGTGCCCTGCCCGTTGTACGCCAGGAGCTCGCCGGGCCAGATCTGCGAGTGGAAGGTGATGTTGTCCTTGCCCATGAAGTAGTAGGACCGCGGGTTCTCCATCGCCGCCCACCACTTCCGCCAGGACTCCGGGGTGTCGCCGAAGCGGCGGGCCCACTCGACCGAGGCCGAGAAGTAGCCGATGACGGCGTCGAACCACACGTACAGCCGCTTGGCGGGGTTCTCCTCCCAGCCGGGCAGCGGCACCGGGATGCCCCAGTCGATGTCGCGCGTCATCGCCCGGGGGCGGACGTCGTCCAGCAGGTTCAGGGAGAACTTCAGGACGTTCGGGCGCCAGCCCTCCCGCGTACGCAGCCAGTCGCCGAGCGCGGGGGCCAAGGCGGGCAGGTCCAGGAAGAAGTGCTGGGTCTCGATGAACTGCGGCACCTCGCCGTTGATCCGGGAGTGCGGATTGATCAGGTCCTCGGGGTCGAGCTGGTTGCCGCAGTTGTCGCACTGGTCGCCGCGCGCGCTCTCGTACCCGCAGATCGGGCAGGTGCCCTCGATGTAGCGGTCGGGCAGCGTACGCCCCGTAGACGGGGAGATCGCGCCGTGCGTGGTCTGCTCGAGCATGTAGCCGTTGTCGTTGACCGTCTTGAACAGCTCCTGCGCCACCTTGTAGTGGTTGCGCGTGGTCGTCCGGGTGAACAGGTCGTAGGACAGGCCCAGCGCGGCGAGGTCTTCGACGATCACCCGGTTGTAGCGGTCGGCCAGCTCGCGCGGGGTCACGCCCTCCTTCTCCGCCTCGACCAGGATCGGCGTGCCGTGTTCGTCGGTGCCGCTGATCATGAGCACGTCGTGGCCGGCCATCCGCATGTAGCGGCTGAAGACGTCGGAGGGCACCCCGAACCCGGAGACATGGCCGATGTGGCGCGGGCCGTTGGCATAGGGCCAGGCGACCGCCGCGAGAACGTGACTCATGGAATAGAGCCTAGTAACCGAAGTGAGGGGGCAGCGAACTGGATATCACTCTGTGCGACACGCGGGGGAATGTCCAGCTAGATATGGTTTTTTCGGGAAGATGATGTAGTGACCGGATCAACGGAGTTCGACGGCAACGCCGGTTCGCCGCCCCCGCGCCCGGAGGGCGAGTCGAATCCCTGGGCCGCGCACTGGTCCCGCCCCGAGTCCGACACCGAGGCCGAGATCGAACCGGTCGGCCTGCCCGTCGTCGAGGTGCCGGCCCAGTCGGTGGTCACGGTCACCGCCCCGGCCGCGCTCCGCGCCGTGCCGGTCGAGGCCGAGCCCTGGCCCACGCGCGAGATGATGGCCGGCCGCCAGGTCCGCGGTCACCGCCCGTCCGCGTCCCGTCCCGCCAAGCCAGACCAAGGGGTACGCACAGCGTCCGCCGTCGGCCTGGCGGGCCTCGTTCTCTTCGCGCTCCTGGCCGCGTTCTTCGCCTGGGTCACCGCCGAACCGCTGTGGCTCGCGTTGGGCCACGGGCACGACGGGAAGGCCACCGCCATCCAGTGCGTCGGCAGCGGGGTCAGCCAGCGCTGCGTCGGCGACTTCACGGCCGACTCCGGTCTCACCGTCGAGCGGGTGGCCCTGCTCGGCGTCGACCAGCAGACCCTGCCCCGAGGCGAGCAGGCCCAGCTCCTGGCGCGCATGGTCGGCTCGCACAGCGATCAGGCGTACGTCGGGGACGCGTTGCGCGGGCTGCACCTGCGCTGGGTCGTCAGCTTCTGCCTCGCCATGCTGTGCGGTCTCGGGATCGCCGTGAGCACCGGCGCGATCCGGTTCAGCGACCCGAAGGCCCGGCGGGCGGCCATCGGCACCAGCCTCGCCGCTCCGCTGCTGTTGATCATCGGCTTCCTCGCCGCGTCCTACTAGCGGCTCACCGCGGCGGCGTACACCTCGCGTTTGGGGACCGAGTGGGCGGCGGCCACCGCCTCGATCGCGTCCCGGCGGGTGAGCCCGGCCGCGACCTGCTCGGAAACCAGCTCGCGGAGTTCGTCGTCGCTCGGCCGCGGCGTCTGCTGGGGCGCCGCCCCCGCGACGACGAGCGTGATCTCCCCCTTGAACTGCGTCGCCGCTTGACTCAACTCGCCCAGCGGCGCTCGGCGTATCTCCTCATATGTCTTGGTCAGCTCGCGGCAGAGAGCGGCCGCACGGTAGGGACCGAACGCGGCGGCCAGGTCGCGGAGCGCGGCCTCGATGCGATGGGTTGACTCGAAGAAGACGAGGGTGCGGGGCTCGGTCGCGAGTTCCGCGAGCCGGGCGCGCCGTGCGGAACCGGTACGCGGCAGGAAGCCCTCGAAGCAGAACCGGTCGACGGGCAGGCCGGACAGCGCGAGGGCGGTGGTAACCGCGCTCGGGCCGGGCGCGCACGTGATCGGTACGCCCGCCGCCAGCGCCGCCGTGACCAGGCGGTAGCCGGGATCGCTGACGCTGGGCATGCCGCCGTCGGTGATCAGCGCGACAGTCGTGCCCGCCCGCAGCAGCTCGACCAGCTCAGGAGTACGCCGTTCCTCGTTGCCCTCGAAGTACGAGATCAGCTTTCCGGACATCTCGATCGAAAGGTCGCGGGCGAGCCGCACCAGCCGCCGGGTGTCCTCGGCCGCCACGACCTCGGCGGTGGCGAGCGTCTCGCGCAGACGTGTCGATGCGTCGGCCGGGTTTCCGAGCGGCGCGCCGCAGAGGATCAGCATGCTGACAGTATGGGCGAGCAGCTCACTGTCTGCCCTGACGGGCTTGCCCGGGCCGCCGATGGCGGAGCCACCGCTACGCGAGATTTCAGCGCTACTATGCGCCCATGACGATTGCCCCCGAAGCGACCGCCAGCGCGCCGCAGCCGGCGACGCCGGACGCCCCGGCCGTCTCCGACATCCGGCAGCGCCTGTTGCCGATCGAGGTCAAGTTCGACCCGTGGGCCTGGCTCGCCATGGGCGTCGTCACCCTGATCGCCGGCATCCTGCGCTTCGTCGGGCTGGGTTCGCCGAAGGGCAAGATCTTCGACGAGATCTATTACGCCACGGACGCGCACAACATCTGGCGCCTGGGCTACGAGTGGGACGAGAAGGCGAACAGCGCCGGATATGTGGTGCACCCGCCGTTCGGCAAGTGGCTCATCGGCATCGGGGAGCAGATCTTCGGCTACAACGAGGTCGGCTGGCGCTTCTCGGCCGCCCTGTTCGGCACGGCCAGCGTCCTGATGCTGATGTTCGTCGCGCGGCGGCTGTTCGGCTCGATCGCCCTCGCCTGCGCGGCCGGGCTGCTCATGGCGTTCGACGGCATGCACTTCGTGCTGTCGCGGTCGGCGCTGCTCGACATGTTCCTCATGTTCTTCGTGCTCGCCGCGTTCACCTGCCTCGTCCTCGACCGGCAGCAGCGCCGGCGGCGCTGGGTGAAGTTCATCGAAGCCGGCGGCGACCCGGCCGGACGCGGCCGGGCGAGCCGCCCGTCGTTCGCCGTGCCGTGGTGGCGGATCGCCGCGTTCGCCATGATCACCCTCGCCTTCAGCGTCAAGTGGAGCGCGATGGCGTTCGTCCCGATCATGGTGATCCTCGTCTACTGGTGGGAGATCGGCGCTCGCCGCGTCGCCGGCGTACGCCGCCCGATCGTGGACACCCTGCTCGACGAGACCGGCTGGTTCCTCCTCATGGTGGTCTTCGCCTTCTTCCTCTACCTGTCCACGTGGAGCGGCTGGCTGCTCACCGACGGCGGCTACAACCGGCACTGGCTGCGTGACACCGGTGGCACCGAACTCCCCGTCCTGGGCGCGCTGCAGAACCTGTGGCACTACCACCAGATGGCGTACGACTTCCACATCCACCTCGACGACGCGCACACCTATCAGTCGTGGCCGTGGCAGTGGCTGCTGCTGGCCCGCCCGGTGGCGTTCTACTGGTCGAGCAACGACCCCTGCGGCAGCGGCAACTGCGCCGCCGAAGTCGTCCTCAACGGCACCCCGGCGCTGTGGTGGGCCTTCCTGCCCGCCCTGGCCGCGCTCGTCTGGCTGGCCATCTCCCGCCGCGACTGGCGGGCCGGCGCGATCCTCGGCTTCATCGCGATGGGCTGGCTCCCCTGGTTCTACTACGAGCTCGACAACCGCACGATGTTCTTCTTCTACGCGCTGCCGATCGAGCCGTTCCTCATCCTCGCCGTCGTCTACGTCCTCGGCGCGATCATGGGCCCGGGCAAGGACGGACTGCCCGACGAACGAAGGCGGATGACCGGAGCGGTGATCGCCGGGGCGTTCGTGCTGCTGGTGGCGCTGAACTTCGCGTACTTCTATCCGATCTTCACCGGGCAGTCGATCCCCTACGAGTCCTGGCTCCACCGCATGTGGCTAGGCAACCGCTGGATCTAGCCGGCTCTCCCCGCCGCGCCACACCACCGCCGCGTCGGCTCACCCGCCGCCGCGCCACTCACCCGCCGCCGCGTCGCTCACCGCCGCGCCGCGCCGCCGCCGCGTTGATCATGGAGTTAACTGTGGTCTCGACGGTGTGTCGACGCCGGAAACTCCATGATCAACGCCGATGGGGTGGCGGCGAGGTCAGGCCGCGTTATCCCGGATAACGCGGCCTGACGGAGCGGCGAGACCGCGTTATCCCGGGATGCTGTCGGCGTACCGGGTCGGGCTGTCGGTCCTGGTTCCTAGCGTCTACTCCATGAGCGCACACATCCATCCGGCGCAGGCGATCGTCCGCGAAGTGACCGGCCCCGATCGCACCGGCCAGATCTCCGCCTCGCCCTCCGACGACGGGCGCTGGGACTTCAGCCTGATCATCTGCGACACCGACGGGCAGGTCATGACCGACCTGACCGGCGTGATCGCGCCCTCCGACGTCTCCCTCGTGCTGACCGTGCTGCCGTTGGAGGTCGCCACCATGAGCGCGTGGGGCGGCGTACCTCCGGTGGCGGAGCGGCGGCGGAAGCATCCCAACCTCTATACGAAGTGGACGGAGGATGAGGAGGCGGCGCTCGTCGAGCGGTTCGAGGCCGGCGAGGCGTACGACGACATCGCGAGCGCGCTCGGCCGGTCGGCCGGCGGGGTGAAGGCCCGGCTGGTGCGGCTCGGTCACCTCACGGCGAAGGAGGCGGGCTGGCCGATGGGCAGTCTGCGGGCGGCGGCCGATGCCTGAGGCACTGATCCGGGTGGCAGGATGGTCGGATGTCCTCGCTGATCATTCGCCCAGGAACCCTGGACGACGTCTTCACCGTGCTGCGCTTCATGGACGGGGCGACCGAGTGGCTGGTCTCCATCGGGCGTACCGATCAGTGGGGGTCGGAGCCGCATTCGGCGAACCCGAAACGGATCGCCCAGATCGAGGGCTTCGCCCGCGGCGGCGGGCTCTGGATCGCCGAGGCCGACGGCCGTCCGGTCGGCGCGCTCTCGGTCGGCGACGCCCTCCCGTACGCACCACCGGCCGAGGAGCCGGAACTCTACGTCCAGCTGCTCATCTCCGACCGCACTGTCAAGGGCAGTGGCGTCGGCTCGGCGTTGCTCGACCACGCCCGGGAGCTGGCGCGGCAGCGCGGCGTCGGGTTGCTGCGCCTGGACTGCTTCGCCGGGGGCGAAGGGGCGCTGGTCCGCTACTACGAGGGGCAAGGCTTCACTCGGGCGCAGACGTTCTCGGTGGCCCAGGGCGACCGGGACTGGCCCGGACAGATCCTGACCCAGCGCCTCTGACCCGCCGAAGCCGCGGACCCGGCGGCTCAGGACCGCAGGAACCGAGGCCACCGCGCGAACCGAGGACGCGGCAGGAGCCAAGGACGCCGCGCGAACCGAGGACGCGGCAGGAAACAAGGACGCCGCGCGAACCGAGGACGTGCTGGGAGCCAAGTGTCCCAGCGTCTCTGACCCATGGAAGCCGAGCGCTTGACAGCGCTCAACCACGGAACGAGGACACAACCGGCAGCCGAGGGCTCGGCGACGCTGGGGCTCCCACGCGTCGTCAGCCGGAGCCGCAGACGTGGGTGACGTCGCGAAGCTCCTGGACGCACTCGGCGCACTCCCAGTGACGGCAGTAGAGCCCGCAGTCCAGGCACATAGACCAGGCGGGCCGCATCATCCCGTGCCCGGCGGGGCACGCCTGCACCCGGCCTCGCTGGCGAGGCGGATGACCGTACGGGAGCCAGATCTTCGCGCGTCCCACGGACGGAAACTATCGAACGGATGTTCGTCAGAGTCAAGGTGCGACACGCCCGCATCGAAGCGCCGCATCGCCTGGTGACGTTGGGCGTTACGGACGTCACGGTACGCCGCCGACAACCTAAGTCTTGACTTATATAAGCTCCCCCTGAAATAGTCGGGAGGTGCACGCGTTCGACGTACTCGGCGACCCGGTACGCCGTCGGATCCTGGAGCTGCTCGCAACGGGCGAACAGGCCGCCGGCGCGGTGAGCACGACCATCCAGGCGGAGTTCGGCATCTCTCAACCCGCCGTCTCCCAACATCTCAAAGTGTTGCGGGACAACGGATTCACCACCGTACGCGCCGAGGGGACGCGTCGCCTCTACGCGCTCGATCCGGCCGCCTTCGAGGAGGCCGACGAGTGGCTCAGTCGGTTCCGGGCGTTCTGGAACCAGCGACTGGACGCGCTGGCCACCGAACTGGCTCGCGGCCAACGGGAAGCCCAGCAACAGGAAGCCCAGCAACAGGAAGGCCGCCGGGGAGAACCCGGCCGGCCGGGAGGCCACCACCAGGAAAGCGACCGGCAAAGCGAACGAGAAAACGAACGGGAAAGCCGCAGACCAGGAGAACAGGAGCAAGCCAATGATGGACATCATCGCGGAACTCGCCGCCGTGCAGCGTGAGACGGGACGCCGGGCACTGCCCAACGGCGATGCCCGCACCGTCCGGCTGCGTCGGGCGTACAACGCGAAGATCGACGACGTCTGGGACGCGCTGACCCGCGCCGAACGGATCGTCCGATGGTTCCTGCCGGTGAGCGGCGATCTGCGCCTCGGCGGCAGGTACCAGTTCGAGGGCAACGCGGGCGGCGAGGTGCTGGAGTGCGAGGCACCCGAGCGGCTGCGCGTGACCTGGTTCTTCGGTGAGCCCGCTGCGGGCGACGTCTCCGAGGTCGAGGTACGCCTGACAGAGGACGGCGACCGCACCGTGCTGGATCTGGAGCACGTGGCGACCGTCGACCCCGAGCGGTGGGCGACGTACGGGCCGGGTGCCGTCGGGGTCGGCTGGGAGCTGGGCCTGCTCGGCCTGAGCTGGGAGCTGACCGGCGTCGAGGCGTCGTTCGAGGAGCGGATGGCTTGGGGCGCCTCGACCGAGGGCCGCGAACTCACCACCGGCAGCAGCGAGGCCTGGGGCCAGGCGTTGCTGGCGTCGGGCGCCACGCCCGAGGAGGCGGCCACGGCCACGCGCAACACGACGGAGTTCTACGTTCCACCGGAGAACGCCGAATAGAAAGATATCGTCGCGGTATGTTCCGCGATCCGTTCCCCATCTTCCTGACCGACGACATGGCGGCGATCACGGCGTTCTATCGCGACCTTCTCGGGTTCTCGGAGGCGTACCGGTTTCCTCCGTCCCCATTGGACGATCCCGAGTTCATCGTGCTGAGCCTCGGCCCGGCCCAGTTCGGCTTCGGCCGGGCCGGCTCAGTACCCCTGCACGGGCGCATGCGCAGCCTCGAAACCGGAAACCGCGTCGAGGTCTGTGTGTACGCCGACAACGTCGACCTCGCCGTCGAGTTCCTGCGCGGAGCCGGCGTCTCGGTCCTCTCCGAACCGAC